>SKJH01000026.1 GCA_007116005.1 Bacilli bacterium
ACAATATCGCAAAAAAAATATTAAACTTTAAATCACCAAATCAAATTGTTTTTGAATATGCAAATTAACCAGAAATATTATTTTTGTTAAAAGTGTGACATATGTTTGACTTCTCTAGAATAAAAAAAATACTAGTGAATACACTAATATTGACAATTGTAGTATAAAATGCTATTATTGTCATATAAGAACTCTGTCAATCCGAAGCTTTACGCTTAGTGCGTGAAAGATCTATGTAGGAAAGATGGAGTTTTTTATTTTGATTTTTTTGTTAAATTACCATCAAATACACTATCTCTTGATTTAAAGCACCAATGTCTATATGGATCTTTCCATCTGTTTGATAAATCTCCTCTAGCGCTAGTCGACACACCAATATTAAAATTCGGATATATTTTTCTAATGTTTTTTAATATTTCTTTATATAATATTTCTTTAGCAATTGTTCTCTTTCCTCTTTTGTTAGTTCCGACAATCTTTTCTTTATGCATATCATTTAATTTAAAATTCATAGCACCTAATATAATATCCATACATTGCAATATAACATGGTTTTTAGAATCAACTTCAGTTATGTCTTCATTATATATATGAATGTTATTAGAAAATAAAAATTCATTCAAAGCAAATATATGTCCTTTGAAAACTTTATTTTTCTTTTTTGTGTCTGGCAGCTTATCAAAATATAGCTTTAATACTATGTTATCTTTTTCACTCGAATTACAGTAATCTATTCCAAATACATGTTTGATAAACTGATAATATAGTAAGAAATATTCATTTTCTTCTTGCTCTTTTGTTAGATTCCTAGGAACTGTTGCATTCTGTCTAAACATAATTCTTATTTTTATTTGATTATTTTGAACAAATGTAAAAAAATAATCAATCAGTTCTATATACTTATCTAAATATTGCTCTGTGACTTTGGTCCACTTTACTTCTTGAAACATACCCAAATTATTTTTCTTTTCATTTAAGCAACTATTTATCTTTTCTAAATTGTTATAATTAATTAATGCTCCACCATAAAAATTGCTAAAGAATTTGCCTTTTCTATGTGATTCATCCGCATATATTAAGTATTGTTTTTTCATGCTATCACCTATTAATAATTTTATCATATTGATTACATAAAGTTAAGTTGAAAAGAGAAATTTAGAAAATACTGTATGTTTGTAAATGATGTGAGACTAAAAATAAAATACAATTTGACTTTAACTAAAAAAGTATACTATAATGAGGCTAGTTGTTAGCCTCGTTTTTTTATGGTATTGAATTGGGAACCCCATTTGCTGCCGTGCCAGTTGAAAATCAAACTTGATATAATTAAACTACTTATAATCATTTTGTAATTTTTCCATATAATGAGGTGTTTCTATGATATTAAGTTTAGCTATTCTGTTAATGTTAGGATTTATATTAGGAAAATTATTTTCGTATCTAAAAATACCTAATGTTTTAGGTATGCTTTTGGCTGGTATTATAATGGGGCCTTATATTTTGAATTTTCTATCATCAGATTTATTAAATATATCTCAAGAAATCAGGTCGTTAGCATTAATTATTATACTACTTAAAGCTGGATTAGGGTTAAAAATAAAAGTTTTAAAAAAAGTCGGACCTGTTTCATTAAAACTAGGTTTATTACCGTGTGTTTTTGAAGGTGCTGCTGTTTTAATAATGGGAATATGGTTATTAAATTTTTCTTTAGCAGAGGCTGGAATGTTAGGTTTTATACTTGCTGCTGTTTCTCCTGCTATAGTGATTCCAGGTATATTAGATCTTAAGAAAAAAGGATATGGTGAAGACAAAAATATATCTACCATCTTACTAGCAGGCACATCTTTAGATGATGTTTTTGCAATAACAATATTTACAGTTTTTTTAGGATTAGGCATTGGAGGAAGTGTAAATGTGTTTTATGAGATGGGGAAAATACCAATTAATATTATTTTGGGTACAATCGGAGGTTTTGTATTAGGATTTGTAATATCTAAAATTTATATGAATAAGGGAATTATTCTTAATAATTTAGAAAAATTATTAATTCTATTAACATTGGCTTATATATATTATAAGTTTGGAGAATATATTGGTATAGCTAGTTTATTAGGGGTAATGACAATGGGAATCGTTATTCTAGATAAATGTGTTGAAACTGCTAAAAAAACATCGATTAACCTTACTAAAGTTTGGTTTTTTGCTCAAATTGCTCTATTTACATTAGTAGGTGCAGAGGTAAATATAAGCATAGTTCTTGAATCTGGTTTTTTTGGCGTAGCAATCATATTAATAGGATTAATTGCCCGTAGTTTAGGAGTTTGGGTTGCTACTCTTGGAACGAATTTAAATTATAAAGAAAAGTTGTTTTGTATTGTTGCGTATTTACCAAAAGCAACTGTTCAAGCTGCGATTGGTGCTATTCCTCTAGCATCTGGTGTAGAAGGAGGAGAAGTTATTCTTGCTATTGCTGTTTTAGCAATTTTAATTACTGCTCCGATTGGTGCTTTTGGTATTAAATTAGGCGCTCCAAAATTATTAAATAAGGTTAAATTAATGGATAATTAAAAATCAATCTAAAAAACATATTGAAATTAATAGGTCCAACTATATAAAATAATGAATGTACAATAAATTTTGTTGAGTAATTTAGAAAATAAAAAGTGAGAAATCAACTATTTATAATAAAGTTGTATAAAGCATCATTAAAATCTTTATAATTTTCAATTGAACAAACATGTCCTGCTTTTATAATTTCTATAGTTTTAATATTAAGTTTTTTAGCAAGTTTAAATGTATGTTTTTTAAATAAGTGATCTTGCTCGCCCATAATATAAACAATAGGGA
>SKJH01000040.1 GCA_007116005.1 Bacilli bacterium
AAAACATTGGTAAAGATAATTTCAAAAATGTTGTTTCAGTATTCAGCTGAAAATGAGAATAGAGCATCATTTCCTGTTCATATATTTTTAGAGGAAGCTCATAGATATGTACAAAATGATAATGATATTAATGTGTTGGGATATAATATTTTTGAAAGAATAACTAAAGAAGGTAGAAAGTATGGCGTTATATTGGGTATGGTTTCACAAAGACCTTCTGAAATAAGTGAAACAGCAATATCGCAATGTACAAATTTTTTGATTTTTAGAATTCAACACCCTAAAGATTTAAGTTATATAAAAGATATGATTCCTAATATGACAGAAGAACTTCTAGGTAAATTTAAAGTTTTGCAACCAGGAACATGTATTGCTTTTGGAAACGCATTTAAATTACCTTTACTACTAAAAATAGAATTACCAAATCCACTTCCATATAGTCAAAACGCTGATATAAGTAGGATTTGGTATCAATAAAACTGTACTATAGTATAGTTTTATTTCTTCTTTATTGAAAAAAATATTAAATAGTAGTATTATATAATATAATTAAATGAGGTGAAAATATGGGAAGGGCTTATGAAGTTAGAAAGTCATCTATTCAAAAAACAGGAGCAGCTAAAGCAAAATTATATACTATGTATGCAAAAGAAATATACAGTGCTGCAAAAAAATCTTCTGATCCTGATTCAAACCCGACATTAAAAAGACTAATAGAAAAAGCTAAAAAAGACCAAATTCCTGGTGACATAATAAAAAGAGCCATTGATAAAGTAAATAGTGGAGTAAATGAATCTTATGAAAAATTAAGGTATGAGGGTTTTGGGCCTGAAAATTCTACAATAATCGTAGATTGTTTAACAGACAATATTAATAGGGCAATTAGTGCTGTTCGTGGTGTGTTTTCTAAAACTCAGTGTAAATTAGGGGCATCTGGTTCCG
This sequence comes from Bacilli bacterium, assembly GCA_007116005.1. Lineage (GTDB taxonomy): Bacteria > Bacillota_I > Bacilli_A > RF39 > UBA660 > SKJH01. The sequence goes on from SKJH01000040.1 coordinate 943, forward strand.
TTGCGTATATGTATGATGATTTATGTGTAATAAGTTTTAAAGGATTAAGTGAAGATGAGGTGATTGAAGCTTTAATTAATGGTGAAGTTGATTCAGAAATAGAAATTAAAGATGATGTAGTTACATTGTATGGCAATCCACAAGATTTATTTAAAATTAAAAATTCTATACTTGAATATAAAAGTGATATATTATTTGATGTAGATGAAATAACTACTATTCCTAAAGAAAAAACAACATTAAATAAAGAAAATTTAAATCAGTTTAAAAAGTTAATTGAATTACTTGAAGATATAGAAGATGTACAAGATATATATCATAATGTAGAAGTTAATTAAGGGGGATTTATGCCAAGAAAAAATACAAGATTAGATAGTGTAATTATGGATTTAGCGTTATTATCTGCTAGTACAAAAAGATTAAGTGTTTCTAGTGATATTCCAGAAATAGTTCAATTAAAAAATGTTTATGAAGATAATAAAAATATAATTAGGGAAATATTTGAAAAAGAACATATTATTGTAGATATATCTGCTCTTACACATCAATTAATATTAATTCATATTAAAAATTGGATGAATGATTTAGAGGAAATTAGTTATCGTAGGCAAGTGTTTGCAGACCGAATTGCAGTAATTTATATAGAGCATTTTAATACTCTTGAAGAAAGTATGAAGCATGACTATAATCCAGTAAAAGTTATAAAAAAAGATTTTAATAAAAAAAGAATTTGAATTTTATTTAAATTCTTTTTTATTACTGTTGATTAAGTTTGAAAAAAAATATACAATAGAGTTATATAGGTGGTTATATGGAGACAGTATCTATTTTACCAGTTGATTCGTACATAGTTATTAATAAAAGTTTTTTAAATGAAAATGATAGAAAAATATTAACAATGTTATATCAACCAATTATAGGGTGCATATCAGTTAATTTGTTTTTTTCGTTATGGGTTGATTTAAATAAGAGTGAGATATTGAGTAATGAATATACACATCATCATTTGATGAGTGTTACAAAATTAAGTTTAGATGAGATTGTAACAGCTAGAAGAAAACTTGAAGCTATAGGTTTAATAAAAACGTATTATAAAGAAGGAGACATAAATAATTATGTTTATGAATTATATTCTCCATTAAATCCTGCTGAGTTTTTTTCAAATCCTATTCTTTCTATGTCACTTTTTTCTAGTGTTGAAAAAAAAGAATATGAAAACATTGTTGCGTATTTTAAAATGCCAAAAGTAACTTTAAATGATTTTGAAAATATAAGTGTTAGATTTAGTGAACTCTATACAATAAGTACTAAGGACATGAAAGATGTTACAGAAAAAAATATGAAAGGTAAGGAAAAATTAGAAGTTATTGTAGATAATGATGTGGACTTTAATTTTATAAAATCTTCAATGCCAAAGGGATTGTTAAGTAAAAATGCATTTAATGAAAAAACAAAGACATTAATTAGTAAACTAATTTATTTATATAATTTTGATAATATTACAATTTCAAATATAATAAAAAATTCGATAAATGAAAAAGGTATGATAGATGAATTGAATTTAAAGAAGAGTTGTAAAAATTATTATTCTTTTGAAAATAAAGGACAAACTCCAAAATTATGTTTTAAATCTAAAAATAATAATAAGTATGATAGTGAGGTAAAGGATTTAAAAGTTAAATTAATTAATTGTTTTGAAAGTTCTACACCATATGAATTTTTAAAAGCAAAATATAAAGGTGGTAATCCAACAAGTAAAGATGTAACTTTATTAGAAGGATTATTAGTTAATCAGAAACTAAATCCAGGTGTTATTAATGTTTTAATAGATTATGTTATTAGAACAAATGATAAAAAGTTGAATAAAAATCTAGTTGAAGCAATAGCAAGTCAATGGAAAATGCTTGGAATAGATACTGTAGAGGACGCTATGAGACAAGCGGAAAAAGAGTATAAAAAGCATAATAAATATAAAGCAGAAAAAAACAACAAGATTAAAAAGAATAATGAAAAATTACCCCATTGGTATGGTAAAGAAATAAAAAGAGAAGAAATGACAAAAGAAGAGGAAGACGAATTAAGAGATATGTTAAAAGAATTTGTGTAGGTGAATTATGGTTAAATTAAGTGAGACAAAAATATTTAATAAAAGTATAAACAGTGATTTAAAAAAAGAATATATTAAGGCTTTGAAAGACGAAGAATTTAAGGAGTTTATTAGTAGAATTAAGTTAAATCATGATGAATTGATGAAATATACTACTAGACTACAAACTTGTGTAAAAGAATATTCTAATTGTACTGATTGTACAGGACTTTTAAATTGTAAGAATGAAGTATTTGGATTCAGGCTTACTCCAACTGAAGATAAAGATAAATTGAAATTCAACTATATTGCTTGCAGATATAAAGAAAAAGAATTAAGAGAAAAAGAGAAAAACAAGAATGTATATTTATTTAATATGCCTAAAGATATAAGAAACGCTAAAATGAAAGATATATATATAACTGATAAAAAAAGAAAAGAAGTAATTATTTTGTTACAAAAATTTATAAAAGATTTTGATGAAAAAAAATTTATGAAAGGATTATACTTACATGGAAACTTCGGGTGTGGAAAAACATATTTGATATCTGCAGCGTTAAATGAAGTTTCAAAAAAGAATGTAAAAAGTGCAATAATATATTGGCCAGAATTTTTGAGAGATTTGAAAGCTTCTTTTGATGAAGGTTTCAAAAAAAAGTTTGAATATATAAAACATGTTCCAATACTTCTAATAGATGATATAGGAGCAGAAAATTTAACCTTATGGGCAAGAGATGAAATATTGGGTTCTATCCTTCAATATAGAATGGAAGAACATTTAACAACATTTTTCACTTCTAATCTAGACTTGCCTGAGTTAGAAATTCATCTCAGTATGACTCGTGGAAAAGTTGACTTATTAAAAGCTAAAAGGATAATAGAACGCATAAATAAGTTAACAGAAACAGTAGAAATGAATGCTGAAAATTTAAGAAAATAGGTTTTGTATACAGATAATAGAGAATGAGGTAGTGTAAGTATGCGTAGTAACGAACAATATATAGTAAGACCTTTTACAATTGACAATAAAACTTCAAACACGCTTGACGATGGATTTTCAATTACAGTTGATCCAAATGATAATCCTTCTTTAAATATTCACATTTCTTTAATTAGTTTTGAATATTTAAAGAGGGGTTATGGTTTAAATAATTTGTTAAAAGAAACAAATTCAACAAAGATTAAAAGATATATTGGCAATGATATAATATCAAATTATTCTTTGCAGTTAGGGGAAAGAAGGGTATTAACTGTTAGGATTAAAAACAAAGGGAATAAGGGGCAAATATATTATGCTATATGTGAAAATATAGAAATAGAAAATAATTTTTCTTATAATGATGCTATAGAAAAAGAATTCCACCATTTTTCTCATCAGATATTTTCCGGATTAAGAAGTGAAGACAATCATAAATTAGTAACAGACTTAATGGGATGTTATTCTTATATATTATCTAGATATTTATATTTATGTGGTATAGGATATATTGTAAATAATAGAGTTTTAACTGGTGATAAGACAAGAAAAGGTAGTTTTACATCCCCTTTAAGAAAAAGAGAATGTTTAATAAATCAATTCATAATTTTACAACATTTGAAAGATGTAATTGAAGACTACTTTTTCCAAGAATTATTGTTGTTTGAAAAAGAATACCAGAACAGATCAGAGCGTGATGAAAAACCAAAAACTTTAAGGAGATAATTATAATATTGACATTTTTGTTATATTGTATTAAACTTTAGTTGAAATACTTTGATGAAGAACATGGTTATTAATCAACTATTTTAAAGAGAGTTAGGGATGGTGAAATCCTAATAAATAGCATTAATAATTACTACCTTTTAGTTGGAACTATGTTCCCGGATAAAACCGTTATCAAATTAAGTTAAACAAAGGATGGTACCGTGCTTAGCACTCCTTAATACCATTCTTTTTTTTATAGGAGGGATTATATGAATGAGTTGAAAATATTAAGAAAAAAACTATTTAATTTAAGATTACAACAAGAAATTAATAATATGTCAGGAAAAGAACAAACTGAAGTATTAACTAAAATTGAAAAAACAAAGAAAGAAATAGCTAAACAAATAATAATAAATCAAGAAAATATAAAATATGAAACAAATAAAAAAGGAGGATTAAAATGATAAATATTAAAGAAAGTGAACAATTGAATACTTTAAATCATTCATGTGCTCATTTACTTGCACATGCAATAAAAAACTTATACCCAGAGGCATTGTTTTGGGTTGGTCCTGTCATTACAGAGGGATTTTATTATGATATAGATCTTGGTAATGTAGCAATTAAAGAAGAAGACTTAGAAAAAATAGAAAGAGAAATGAAAAAAATTTCTAAAAAAAATAGAAAGATAGTTAGAATTGAATTATCTAAAGAAGAGGCTTTAGATATGTTTAAAGATGATCAGTATAAATTAGATTTAATTAATAATATGGAAGATTCTAATATAATAACAGCATATAAACAAGATGATTTTATCGATTTATGTAGGGGGCCTCATGTTGAATACACAAAAGAAATTAAATATTTTAAATTATTAAAAGTAAGTGGTGCATACTTTAAAGGGGATTCTAAAAACAAAATGCTTCAAAGAATATATGGAATATGTTTTAATGAAGAAAAAGAGGTAGAAGAATATTTAAATATGGTTGAAGAAGCTAAAAAAAGAGATCACAGAAAACTCGGGAAAGAATTAGGTTTATTTACAATGTGTGAATATGGTCCCGGTTTTCCATTCTGGTTACCGAAAGGTATGACATTTAGAAGAAAACTTGAAGAGTTTTGGTATAAGGAACATGAAAAAGAGGGATATAAATTTATAAACACACCTATTATGTTAAATAGGGAATTATGGGAAACTAGTGGACATTGGTTTAATTATAGAGAAAATATGTATACTTCTAGTATAGAAGATAAAGATTTTGCGATTAAACCTATGAATTGTCCTGGTGGAATGCTAGCATATAAAAACGAATTGCATTCATATAAAGAATTCCCACTTAGGATAGGGGAGCTTGGTTTAGTTCACAGACATGAAGCTAGTGGTGCATTAAGCGGATTGTTTAGGGTAAGAATGTTTACTCAAGATGATGCTCACATATTTATGACTGAAGAACAAATAGAAAGTGAAGTAATTAATCTTATAAATTTCTTTGATAGAGTTTATGATATATTTAATTTGGAATATACAATAGAATTATCAACAAGACCTGAAGAAAAATACATAGGAAATATAGAAATATGGGATAAAGCCGAAAAAGCTTTAGCGGATGCGTGTAATAATGCTGGTAAAGAATATATATTAAACCCAGGAGACGGAGCTTTTTATGGTCCTAAATTAGATTTTCATATTAAGGATTCTTTGGGTAGAACATGGCAATGTGGAACTATTCAATTAGATATGAATTTACCAGAAAGATTTGATTTAACTTATGTTTCAGAAAACGGAGAAAAGAAAAGACCAGTTATGTTACATAGGGTAATATTTGGTTCTGTAGAAAGATTTATTGGCATTTTAATTGAACATTATGCCGGTGCATTTCCACTTTGGTTATCGCCAATTCAAGTAAACATAATTCCTGTTAATAATAAATATCATCTAGAGTATTCTAAAAAGTTAAAGAAGTTATTATTTGATAGTGACATTAGAGTTGAACTTGATGATAGAGAAGAAAAATTAGGTTATAAAATGAGAGAGTCACAAATGTATAAAAATCCATATACATTAATAATTGGTGATAAAGAATTAAATGATAACACAATTAGTTATAGAAAATATGGTACTGAAGAGACAATAACATTAGGTGTAGATGAATTTATAGTGTTATTAAATAGTCAAGTAAACGAAAAAAAATAAGCACTTTGTGCTTATTTTTGTTATAATCATTTAGAGGTGGAAAAATGATAGAAAGCATCGTTGAAAAAAACATTGAAGATCTATTAGTTAAAATAGAAACAGATCCTAAGTTAATAAAAAGCATTAGTAAAGATTTACAAGATGAACATTTGTGTAAAATTGCAGTAACAAAAGATCCTTATTTAATTCAATTTATAAAAGAGCCAACTGAATATATATGTAGATTGGCATTAGAAAAAGATGGATCTTGTTTACAATATATTGAAAACCAAACAGAAAAGTTATGTTTAATAGCAGTAATGAAAACACCACATGCTTTGCAGTATGTAAAAGATCAAACAGATATAATTTGTATGGCTGCTGTAAGAAATGATGGTATTGCGTTACAATATGTGAAAGAACAAAGAGAGGATATTTGTATAATGGCACTTGAGTCTGATGGTTTGGCTCTTAGATTTGTTAATAATCCTACTAAACAAATGTATGAAATAGCAATTAAAAACAATCCATTAGCAATTAAATATATAAAAGATCAAAGTTTAGAACTTTGTGATCTTGCAATTGGGCTCAAAGGTAAAGCAATAAAAAGTATTAATGATCAAACTATAGAGTTATGTATTAAAGCGGTTAAACAAGATCCAGATGCCCTTCAATATATTAGAAAAAAAACAAAAGAAATAAAAGCTGAAGCTATAAAGCAGTGTATATTTATTGTTAGAAATAGACCAGAATATTTGAATGAAATAACAGACAAAAAATTGAAGAATGCAGTGCTTAATATAATGATTGGCGCCTAATAATAATTATTGAGTAATTCCTTATATAGTGTTATAATAACATTAGTATGGAGGGTAATATGAAGGAGAAAGAAAAAAATAAAATAAAAGAAGAATTAGATGTAAAAAACATTAATGAAACTTTAAATTTGGGTACTAAAATTTTTAGAATGACCTATGTCTTTTTAGTAATTGCGGGAGTATATGCTATTACTATGTTATTAAAAGAATGGGGAGTATTAAATTTTCTTTTAGTTATATTTAGAATTTTAGCGCCGTTTTTTATAGGTCTAATAATAGCGTGGATGTTAGAACCTATTGTTAGTTATTTACAAAATAAAAAGATAAATAGAATTTTAGCGGTAGCTTTTGTGTATATAATTTTATTAGGTTTAATATATATATTATTTAACACAATGATTCCTTTAATATTATCCCAAATTAATGATTTTATTCAAATATTACCATCAATTGTTAAAGATGTTACACAATGGTTTAATAACTTTTTTTATTTTTTTAAATCTACAGAATTTATAAATTTTGATGTTGTAAGAGAAGAGACCATAAGTTCAATAGAAACGGTGGTTACTAATTTGACTACAGAATTACCTGCTAGATTTATAGAAATAGTAAAAGGCACTTTTGCAGCATTTGGTGTATTTACTTTAGGTTTGATTATAGGATTTTATTTATTATTTGATTTTGATAATGCCGGAAATATTATATTTAGTATAGTTCCAAAAAAATACAGAAGCGATGTAAGAAATTTATTAATTGAAGTTAATGATTCATTATTAGTGTTTGTAAAAGGTACTTTAATAACTTCTACAATCGTGTTTATTCTTAGTTCTTTAATTTTTAGTTTAGTAGGTTTAAATGCACCATTATTATTTGGTTTAATATGTGGAATTACTAATATAATACCTTATATTGGACCTTATTTAGGCGCAATACCAGCTATAATAGTGGGTTTTACACAAGGGATAGCTACAGGAATAATTATAATTATATTATTAGCTATTACCCATACTGTAGAAGCTAACTTTATAAGCCCTATTGTAACTAGAAAAAACATTAAATTACATCCTGTACAGATATTAATAGGACTATTAATATTTAATTATTTCTTTGGTATATTAGGTCTTATAATTGCTACACCTGTTATAGCGTCTTTAAAAATAATAATAATATTTTTAAAAAAGAAGTACAATATATATAAACAAAGGAATTTGAAATAAGAGAGTGGGAGATATTTATGAATTTAGTTTCTAAAAATCCAACAATATATTTAATTGGTGGTAAAGCAAGAAGTGGTAAAACAACATTTGGTAATTTTATGAAAGAAGAATTTATGAAAAACGGAAAAAAAGTTGCATCTCTTATGTATGCTGAGTATATAAAAAATTATGCAAAAGACCATTTTGGATGGGATGGAACTGAGGAAAATAAACCGAGGGAACTACTTCAAAAATTAGGAACCGATATAATTAGAAAAGGATTGAATAAACCTAATTTTTTAATAAATAGACTATGTGAAGATATAGAAATACTGTCATATTTTTTTGATATTATAATTGTTGATGATGTAAGAGAAAAAGATGAAATAGTTATTCCGAAATTGTTATTTCAAAAAGTTATATCCATAAAAATTACTAGAGAAAATCGTGATGATTTAATGACAGAAGAACAACGTCAACATCCTACAGAGGTTTTATTAGATAACTATAATAAATTTAATATTGTAGTTGAAAATGATGGTTCATTGGATGAGCTTAAATATAAAAGTGAAAAAATTGCAATATCAAATTATAAAAAATAGATGTATATAATATAGAGGTGGAATATGAAAAATAAACAAGGATTTACCTTAATTGAAGTAACGATTGTAGTTTTAATACTTGCAACAATCGCTTTAATTACGATACCCATTGTAAGAACAATTATAAATAATTCTAGAGAAAAAACATATCAAATTAATGTTACTTCTATAGAAAATGCCGCTAAATATTACCACCAATTGAATAGTGCGCATATAAATAATTTGTTAGAAACAATTGAAGAAGTAAGTGTTAGTGTTGATCAGTTAAAAGCTGAAGGTCTTGTAGATGAAGATATAACAAATCCAAAGAATAACAAACTTATGAGTGGATATGTAAGAATAAAAAAAATATCTGAAAATAATTTTGAATACAAATATTTTGAATAAATAAAACGCATCATTTTGATGCGTTTTATTTGTTTACTTTATAATAAAGTTTTCCTGGCTCAACTTTTGCTTTTTGTATTTCAAACAGTTGTTCTAAAGATACTATAGTGTAGTCTTCTTCTATAATGATTGGTATTACGTATTTGCTTATTCTTGCTGATCTTGAATGTAGATCATGTAATAAAATAATTGATCCGTCACTAAGGTTTGACATGATATTATCAATTATTACACTATCAGGTATAATTTGCCAATCTCTTGAATCAATATTCCACATAGCTATAGGTCTATCTATTTTTGTAGCCATTTGTGAACTGGTTGCCCCGTATGGTGGTCTAATAAATGTTGGTTGCACTCCAATAATATCAAATATAATCTTGTCTGTATCATGTATTTGTTGCATAATTTGATTATGCGATAAATTTCTAAAAGATGTATGATCATATCCGTGATTACCAATCTCATTTCCATCTAAATATGCCTCAAGTACAATGTCAGGGAAACGTTCTGCTCTTTGTCCTAATACGAAAAAGGTGGCGTTACTATCATTTAATCTTAAAATTTCTAATATTTTAGTTGTAACTCCTGGGGTTGGACCATCATCATAAGTAAGAGCAACATACTTTTTGTTTGTTGGTTCTTCAATTGTAACCTCTTCTTTAATAGTTTCATCACTTGAAGATGGAGTAGGTTGTATAGAAGTTTCATCACTTGAAGATGGAGTAGGTTGTATAGA
>SKJH01000106.1 GCA_007116005.1 Bacilli bacterium
ACTAAAAGTGTAAAGTGTTTACTAAAACACTTGCTATAAAGGTATATTGTGATATAATTATTATATAAAAATTTTAAAAGATAGAAAGGTGATGTTAAATGAAAAAGAAAATAGTGGGGTTTTTATTGGTTTTTGTTATGGTTTTTGCTTTGTCAGGGTGTACTGACAACAATAACGGTGATGCAGGAGATGGAGGTAATAATATAGTTGCAGATGATTTGCCAGAGGGATTATTTGAATATCCGGAAGCACAATTAACTAAGTTTGATGTTGTAACAGAAAATTTAGCAGAGGGTGTTACAAGCAAAAAAGTGTATCACTATACAACAAGCAATTCGGGACAACAAGTTTTCCAACATTTTCTTGATAAAACAACAATAGGCGAATATATGAATGGTCTTAGTCCATCAGCTGATGATCCAGAACAAAAACATTCACTTAAAATTTTTAGAGAAGATAAAATAGTAGGTGAAATCAATATAAACACAATAGATGGAACTACTAATATAATTATATCTCTACCAGAATACGAGTAATTAAAAAATGTTTATTTTTTAGGAGAATACTATGGAATGTGATGTTAATTATGATATGAAAATCGTTAAATCAATTATATTGAGTCCCGATTTTAAATATTATGATTTTTCAAAACGTTCTTTATTGTATTCTTTTTTTAATGAAAATTTAAATATATATTATAGTTCCTTTGATTTTAATAATAAAAAGGTTTTAACCGTTGCTAGTTTAGGTGATTATACATTAAATTTCAGTGCATACGGTGCGACGGAGTTAACTGTTTTACTTACTAAATTTTATTTTTATTTAAAAAAGTCGCTATATGCAATATGGATGATGAAACTTTTGTAAATAATCTTTATAATAGATAGTCTAATATAAAATTAAATAATTATAAAAAAATAAGAGACGTACTTGAGACAAATAGTAAACTCTTTTTAGATTGCCTTTACAACGAATTTGATGGACAAATTATAAAAAAATGGTCTGTTTAGAATGTGTAATTTGGATTCTGTTATGGTATATACTAAACAAAAAAACTAGATTAATTCTTTATATTAATGTTTAAAAATGATATAATATATAATTGTACGGAGGTTATTATGTATAAATTTTCTAGTAATGTATCAGAAAAAGAATATGAAATATTTATTAAAAATTTTTATAATACTCCAATTACCCAGGATTATAGATGGGCTTCGGTAAAAAATAATTGGGATAATATAGTTTGTGGACTATATAATAAAGATAAACTAATTGCTGCAGCACTTATATTGACAAAAACAACAACTTTTGGAATAAAGATATTTTATTCACCACGTGGTTTTTTAATTGATTATAAAGATAAAGAAATATTGAGTAAATTTACTGATGAAATTAAAAAGTATGCGAAAAAAGAAAAAGCATTTTTAGTGAAAATAGATCCTATGTTTTCTATAAATGAGTATAGTGCTACTAAGTCAGAAAAAAATGTTCCTTTTAATTTTTCTGTTGATTATGAAATGAAAAAGGAAAACTTATTAGATAATAGTTATATTCATAAGGGGTTAAAGAAAGAAATGAATGCGTACATACAACCAAGGTTTAATATGATGGTTCCTTTAGTTGATTCACAGAATAAATTTTTATCAAAAGAAATTTTGTTGAAAAAATTAAAGAAAAAGAATAAAAATCAAATAGGGGATTATCATTTAAGCAGAGGAGTGTTTTATGAAATATCTTCTGATGAAAAAGATATTGATGAATTTTATAGGTTATTATCATATACTGAAAAAAGACAGAACATCAATTTGAGAGATAGAAACTATTTTAATAGAATTTTAAGTACTTATAAGGGTAGGGCAAAAATGTTTTTTGCTAAATTGGATTTAGATAAATACTTGGAATTTATAAAAAAGCAACACCGTGTTGAATCTGATTATTTTAAAGAAAAGAAACAACTAATTGATGAAATAAGAAATGATGAAGGAAATATAATTACTGTGTGTACAGCATTAGTGATATTACCAGTGAATGAAGAAGGAATAAGGGTTATGGAATACCTTTATGCTGGAAGTAATCCTGATCAATTTAAGTCTTTGAATATACCACTTGGATTGGTATATAGAATTTTGGAATTTGGTTTGGAAAATAAGTGCCATTATTGTAATCTAGGCGGTGTTGATGGGAATTTAGATGATTCACTTACTACATTTAAATCTAAATTTAATCCAATGGTAGTTGAATTTGTTGGGGAATTTGATTTGGTTATAAATAAATTTTATTATGCTTTGTTTGATAAAATTTTACCCAAAATAAAAAAGATAAAGAGGTAGCAGTATGAAGAGATTGTTAAATTTTGTATTAATAATTGCGTTTTTATTATCATCTTTTTTTCCTGTTCTTATGGTAAAAGCAGAAACTATTAGTGATTTAAGAAGAAAACTAGAACTTATTGAACAAGAAGAAAAAGAAAATAGGGATAAAATACATTTGACAGAGTCTGAAATAAAAAACACAAAGGCAGGAATTAGTCAAATATATATTGATATGGATAATATTTCAAAAGAAATAAGGAATAAGGAACAAGAAATAATAGAATTAAATCAATTAATTGAGGATAAAGATGCTGAAACAAAAGAGTTGATGAAATCTTTACAATTAACTACAGGCGGTTCGTTTTATCTAGAATATATATTTGGTGCAGATGATATAACTGATTTAATTTATAGATATTCTATTACTGAACAACTTACTAGACACAATACAGATTTAATAAACGAAATGAATGATACTATAGAGCTAAATGAAAGAAAAAAAGTTGAACTTGCAAATAAAAGAGTTGAATTAAATAGGAAACAAGATCGTCTAGCTGTACAATTAAATTCTCTTAGTAACACTAAAGAAAAGCTTTATGAACAAGAAAGAGAATTAGAAGATGAAATAAAAAATTCTAGAGCTGTAATTCAAATGTATATAGATGCAGGATGTGGTGAGTATGAAAAAATAAATGTTTGTGCAAACAGACTTTTACCTCCAGACACAAGGTTTTTTAGACCTTTAATGAGGGGTTATGTTACAAGTGAATTTGGTGGGAGAATTAGTCCTATTACAGGGAAATACCAAATACATGAAGCAATTGATGTTTCTAGTTCGGAACGTTTAAATGCAAGGGTTTTTGCAGTTGCAAATGGTCGTGTTGCAAAGATTTTTTATGATATATTTGGTGGTAATCAAATTGTGTTGCATCATAATATAAATGGTATTACGTATTCTTCTTCATATGCTCATTTACATAGCGTTCATGTTAAGGAAGGCCAAACTGTTACAAGAGATACTGTAATAGGTATGATGGGTTCAACAGGAATATATACAACTGGACCTCATGTGCATTTGGCAATATCAAGAGGACTTAGATATACTGATTATGTAAGTTATACTGATTATGTAGCAATGAGTTTTAATCCTAGAAACGTTATTAATTTCCCGCCATTTAGACAAAAGTGGCACGATAGGGTAACAAGATATTAAAAATATAAATAAAAAAAGTATAACAATCAAAGATTTTTATACTTTTTTTTTGTTTACACATTTAATTTTATTTTTAACAAAAAAACAAAAAAACTATTTACAAGAGGGGTGGATTATAGTATTATAGTGGTAGACAGTGGAACAGAGTGGTAGAAAGTGGGGAATTTATATGTTTATGGGTGAATATCATCATTCTATAGATGATAAAGGACGTATAATAATACCTTCAAAATTTAGATATGAACTAGGGGAAAAGTTTATTGTAACCAGAGGAATTGACCAATGTTTGTTTATTTATCCAAAAACAGAGTGGGTTAAAATAGTATCTAAATTAAACGAATTATCGTTTACTAAAAAAGATGTAAGATCTTTTCAAAGATTCTTTCTATCAGGTGCCACTGAATGTGAATTCGATCGTCAAGGTCGAATAAATATTACCTCTCCATTAGCGGGATACGCCGGTTTAACAAAAGAATGCGTTGTAATCGGCGTGAATGACCGCTTAGAAGTATGGTCTAAAGATAACTTTGATAATTTCCTAAATGATAATATAGAAAACTTATCAGACATAGCAGAAAACCTGTTTGAGAGCAATTTATAATGCATACTAGTGTTTTGTTAAATGAGACAATAGAAAATTTAAATATAAGAGATAATCTGGTTTATGTTGATTGTACTTTAGGATATGCGGGCCATAGCAAAGAAATTTTAAAAAGAATAAAAAGGGGTTGGCTTTATGCCTTTGATCAAGATCAAGAGGCTATAGAGTATAGTTCTGTTGAATTAAATAAAATTGGTAATAACTTTGAAATAATAAATACAAATTTTATTACTTTAAGAAAAGAGTTAGATAAAAGAAATGTTAAAAATGTAGATGGTATTTTATTTGATTTAGGAGTATCTAGTCCACAACTTGATAATAGTATAAGGGGTTTTAGTTATCATAATGATGCTAAGTTAGATATGAGGATGAATCAAAAAGATGACATTTCAGCATATGAAGTTGTTAATAATTACCCATATGAAAAATTAGTGAAAATTTTTTTTGAATATGGTGAAGAAAAATTTTCTAAAAATATAGCAAAAAAAATATGCAAATATAGAGAAGAAAAGCCAATAAATTCAACACTTGAATTAGTAGAGATAATTAAAAGTGCTGTTCCTGAAAAATATAAAAGGGAAAAGCATCCAGCTAGAAAGGTTTTTCAAGCGTTAAGAATAGAAGTTAATAAAGAGTTAGAAGTATTAGAACAAGCGTTAGAACAGGCTATTAAAAGCATAAATAAAGGTGGGAGAATATGTGTTATAACTTTCCACTCATTAGAAGATAGAATATGTAAAAATATATTTAAAAAATATAGCACATTAAACTCAACATTAAAATCTTTGCCTATAGTACCTGATCAATATAAACCAATATTAAAAGTAATTGGTAAGTTTGAACCAAGTAAAAAAGAATTAGAGGAAAATAATAGATCAAGAAGTGCAATTTTAAGAGTTGTTGAAAGAATATGAAAGGGAGTGCAATATGAAAAGAAAAAACAAAGTGAGGATGTTTAGAATTGAAAAATTATTAATCAAACTGTGTTTAGCTTTAGTAGTTTTTTTTCCTATTGTAAATGTAGTTAGTAAAGCTGCCTTATCCAATATGAATCTTGAAGTAGAAAGAATAAAAAAAGATATAGCAATTCAAGAGAAAAAGGTTGAGAGTTTAACGATGAAAGTTGATGAATTAAAATCTATAGCAAATATTAAAAGTATTGCAGAAAGTGAAGGGTTGAGTTATAATAGCTCTCAAATTAGAGTGATTTTAAATCAATAAATTTAGGAGTGAAAATATGGGAAACAAGAATATGAATACAAATAGGGTTAAAATTAATAAGTTTGTATTTATAATTATTCTTGTTTTTTTTGTGGTTTCTATTTATAGGTTATCTGATATAGCGTTGTCTAAAGAAATAGATGGTATAAATATACAAACATTTGCTTCTAATAGAAACACTAGGAGACAGACTATTTTTGCACAAAGGGGTAATATATTTGATAGAGATAGTAATGTATTAGCTCAAACTGTAAATTCATACACTGTAGTTGCTGTTTTAGATCCTAGAGCTAGTGAGGGACTTAGGAATCCAAGGCATGTGATTGATAAAAAACAAACAGCAGAAAAATTATCACCCATTATAAATATGAGAAAAGAAACGGTGTTAAATTTATTAAACAGAAATGTTTATCAAGTAGAACTTGGCCCAGGTGGAAGAGGAATTTCCGAACTTACAAAACAAAGAATAGTAGACCTTGAATTACCAGGCATTCATTTTATTTCTTCATACAAAAGACTTTATCCTAATGAAAACTTTTTGTCTTATGTACTAGGTTATGTTAAGGGTGATGATAGTGGTGAAATGATAGGAGAAATGGGAATAGAATTGTCCTATAATGATTTGTTAAAGGGTGAGAATGGATATTTTGAGTTTCAACAAGATTTAAATGGGTTCAAAATTCCAAATACACCAGAACTTAGGAAAGATAGTGTGGATGGATTTGATGTATATTTAACAATTGATAGTAACATTCAGTTTTTTATAGAAAAGGCAACAAAAGAAGCACATGAAATATATTCACCAGATTGGATTGTTACGGTTGTTGCAGATGCTAAAACTGGTGAAATATTAGGGAGCACTTCATATCCTTCTTTTAATCCAAATAAAAGAGATATGACTAATTTCTTGAATCCTTTAGTTTCTTTTGCATATGAACCGGGATCAACTATGAAAACATTTACTTATATGGCTGCTATGGAAAAAGGTATATATGATGGGAACAAAATATTTGAATCTGGGTCTATACCTTTTGGTAATAATAGAGTAACTGATTGGCGAAAAGAAGGGTGGGGTAATCTTACTTTTGATCAAGGGTTTACATTATCTGCAAATACAGCTATAGCTAATATTACAAATAATTATCTAAGTGGTAGTGAATTAAGAGGTTATTTCGAAAAATTAGGTTTTGGCAGTAAAACTGATATAAACTTATCTGGTGAAGTAGCCGGAAGGCTTAATTTTAGGTTTCCTATAGAAGTTGCAAACGCTGGTTTTGGTCAAGGTATTACAACAACGCCAATTCAAAATGTTAAAGCATTAACTGTTATTTCAAATAATGGTACTTTGTTAAATCCTTATATTGTAAAAAAAATAGTCGACCCTAACACAAATGGAATTGTATTTGAGGCAGAAAAACAAGAATTAGCTGTTGTAGCATCTGAGTCTACTGTTAATAATATTAAAGATTTAATGTATGGTGTAGTACATGGTGATAGAGAATACTCAACAGGATTTCATTTAAAAGTAGAGGGGCATGACATAATTGGTAAAACAGGGACAGCTCAATATACAAACCCTGCAACAGGTAGATATTATTTTGATAATATTAATTATATTAGATCTTTTGCAGGTATGTTTCCTAAAGATGAGCCAGAATTTATTGTATATACTGCAATGAAAAGAGCTAGTGGAGGGAATAATGGTGTTGGATATGTAACTAGATCTGTTATTAGAGATATTGCAAATTATAGAGGAATGTTTATTGATAAAAGTGAATTAGAAGAAATTAATATATATAATTTGCCTAATTTATTAAACTTAGAAACATTATCTGCAATAAAGATTCTTAAAGATAATACAGATAATATAGTTATAATTGGTGATGGAAATAAAATAGTTAATCAATATCCTAGAGTTAGTACTACGGTAAGTTGCTTAGATAAAATATTTTTAATTACTAATTCAAAAGAAACAGAAGTACCTGATTTAAAAGGCTGGTCTTTAAAAGATGTTAGAATTTTTACTAAGTTATCTAATCTAGATTTATCTTATGAAGGTACAGGATTTGTTATGTATCAAAGCGTGTATGGTAAAATAGACGATGATAGAAAGATAAATGTAATACTAGCTAATAAGATCAAAAAAGAATAAAACGAGAAGATATTTAGTGTCTTCTTTTTTAGTGGTATAAGAAAAAAATTGACTTTTCATGTAAAAAAGTGTATACTTTCTTTATGTTTTTATTTTGGGGTGATAAAAATGTCAATTGTTAATTTAGAATTTTTAATTAATAATTTCTATCTATGTAGTGATTATGTTTTGTCCAATATACTACTTTGTTGTGGTTTTTATAAAAAATAGTAATAATTAAGTGGTTTCACTTTATTTATTGCTGTTTTTTGATAGGAGGGTATTATGGAAACTATTAATTTCGAATTGTTAATTGATATTATTAAGAGTTATAATGAAGAAGAAGTTGAAATTATAACAAAAGCATATGAATATGCTAAAAAACTTCATAACGGACAAAAAAGAGAAAGTGGAGAAGAATATATTTTGCATCCTTTGAATGTTGCTTATATTTTATCTGAGATGAGAGCAGATAGGGATACAATATGTGCAGGATTATTACATGATGTTATAGAAGATACAGATGTTACAAAAAAAGAAATAACTAATGTATTTAATAAAACTATAGGTAATTTAGTAGACGGGGTAACAAAAATAAGTAAAATGAATTTTTCATCTAGGGATGATGCAAAATGTGCAAATACAAAAAAAATAATAACAGGGATAACAGAAGATGTTAGAATTGTGATAATAAAATTAGCGGATAGACTTCATAATATGAGAACTTTACAATACAGAAGTGAATTTAAACAAAAAGAAAACGCATTAGAAACAATGGAAATATATGTTCCTCTTGCGTACTATATTGGGGCATATAGAATGAAAAGTGAACTTGAAGATTTATCTTTTAAATATTTAAAACCGGATGTATATAATGATATAAAACAAAAAATGATGAAAATAAATAATGATAGTAACTCATGTTTAAAAGAAATGTCAGGTGATATATCTAATATATTAAATGATGAAAATATACCTCATGAGATAAAGGTAAGAACTAAAAATATATATGGGATTTATAAAAGATTAAAACAAAATCATACAATCCATGATATACATGATTTATTAGCTTTAAAAATAATGGTGGATAATATAAAGAGTTGTTATTATACATTAGGAATAGTACATTCTAAATATCCCCCAATTAATAGTGAATTTAAAGATTACATTTCAATGCCAAAAACAAATATGTATAAATCACTTCATACAACTGTATTTGGGCCTGAAGAGAATTTAGTACAAACACAAATAAGAACATTTGATATGGATAAGATTGCATCTTTTGGTTTAACTGCTTATTGGGATATGAATAAAGGTGCAGCTTCAACAAGAATGAACGGAGATTTAAATAAGAACTTTCAGTTTTTTAAATCTTTAAATGAAATAAAAAGAATGACAGGAAATGATCAAGAATTTGTAGATAGCGTTAAAAATGAATTGTTTATGGCAAATATTTATGTATATACACCAAAAGGTTCTGTTGTAGAGTTACCTAAAGGATCTACTCCAATTGATTTTGCTTATAAAATTAGTACAGAAGTCGGTAATTCTATGATAGGGGCAATGATTAATAATAAAAATGTTGATATAAATTCTGTACTAAAAAGTAAAGATATAATAAAAATAATAACGGATGATATGGTGAAAGACCCACAACCTGAATGTCTTAATACAGCTCAAACTGTATGTGCAAAAAGAAAAATCAAAGGTAATATAAATAAAAAGCACAACAACTAAAAATGTAAAAATTACAACAAAACGTTTTTATTTGTTGTTTTTTCTTTTTTATTATGCTTTAATATCAATAGATATATAGTAGTTTTACAGGTATATCTAAAGCTGTTAATATAAAAATAGATGGTAATAAATTTTAATATAAAGCCGATTTATATACAATTCCGGAGCTTTTAATTGTTTGAATATTTATATTTGTCTATTATTAGACTTTATTTTAATGTGTAAATAGATAATATATTTCTTGATAAGGTAACTGCATATGGTAATGATACAATCGTTGCGGAAAAATCATACTCAATGAAATATATTTATTCAACTAGAGATAGTGTATATCAAAGAGACAGAAGAAAAACTTTGATTGAAATTAAAAAAAGATAATGAAAATTATAAATTTAATAGGGGCATTAATATAATGCCGCCATGTTTTTAGGAGGTAGTTTATGTCAATATATGATGATTTTGGTTTTAATTATGGGACTACTACATCAAGCGATTTAGGTTTATTTAATATTATAGCAATAGTTTTTATTTTTTTCTTTGTTTTTTCTGTAATATATAGTATTTTTATGGTTGTTGTTAACTGGAAAATATTTAAAAAGGCTGGTAGAAAAGGTTGGGAAGTTATCATTCCATTTTACGGCCTTTGGGTATTTTTTGAAATTGTAGGCCTTCCCGGATGGCTTATATTTATTCCATTTGTAAATGGAGTTTTAGGAATATATGCGTTCTTTAAATTAGCGAGTTGTTTTGGAAAATCTAATTTATTTGGGGTAGGATTGGTACTTTTGCCATACATATTTTTACCAATCTTAGCATTTAGTAAAGATTCTTTATATATTGGGCCAGATGGTAATGTTAATACTGAATTTCATTCGAACAATCAGTATCAACAACCTACACAACAGTCTATAGTGCCACCTGTTTCAAATCAAGCAGAAATCAATCAAGCTAATGCTGCTGGTACTGAATTTAATAGTAATCCAAGTGTAGAAAAAGTGTGTTCAAAATGTGGAACAAAAGCTCAATCAGATGTTATAGCATGTTTCATGTGTGGGCAATCAATTTAAGAGAATTTTAACTGCTTTTAAAGTTTGTATGTCATGTAATTTAAATAGATCAAAGTGAAAATTTGGTCTATTTTTTGTTGATTCAATTTTTTATTATTTTATTCTAACAAATTATATTATTACATATATATATTATGAGGTGGACAATATGTTCTTCAAGAGTCTGCATATAAGAATCAAAATAGTTTTATTGATAGTATTTTTTTTGTTTTTTATTGTTACATTTAAAGTAGGATATATTCAATTGATTGAATATAAAAAGTTAAATAAACTTGCTACAGATTTATGGAGTAGAAAATTACCCATAGAAGCTAATAGGGG
>SKJH01000089.1 GCA_007116005.1 Bacilli bacterium
CGTTTTTTTAAAACTATATTTTTGTGTAACTATAGTATGTAATTTTTTTCAAAGAAGGGAAAAAACAGTATAAATCAACAAAGATTTCTGTTTAATATAATTTCATAGTTTCATATGTTAAAAGAAAATTGTTAAATCTAGGTTTAATAACGCTAACTTCACCTTTAGGCCAACCATTAAAAGTTTACGATATTGAAAGAACAATTTGTGACGTCATTAAAAATAAAAATAAAATTGATAAAGAAATTTTTTCTAAGGCATTAAAAAATTACTCTAATTTAAAGGAAAAAGATTTATCTAAGCTAGTTAAGTATGCAGAAAAATTAGGCGTTAAGAAAAAGGTTATTGAATATATGGAGGTGTTGTTGTGATGAATCAAGATAGGTTAAAATCTTTAATAAATAGAAAGGCGAAGGGTGATAATGCGTTATCTATTCAGTTGTTTCAGATGTTTTTCTTTGAACATATATTAGAACGCATTTCTAAAAGTGAATATAAAAATGTTATTATTTTAAAGGGTGGATTATTACTTTCTTCAATTATTTGAGAACATAGTAGAACTACTAAAGATATGGATGCCACCTTAAAAGGTATAAAATTATCACAAGGAAATGTAAAATCTATATTAGAAAATATTTTTATGATTGATATAGATGATAACATTAATTATAAGATTATAAATATATCCAATATAAGATTAGAAGATGATTATGATGGATATAGAATTAATGTATTAGCGACAATGGACAACCTTAAAGTGTACATTCAATTAGAGTTTACAACGGGAGATGTAATAACTCCTAGAGAAATAGAATATGGTTATATTTCCATGTTTGAGAATAAAAAAATATATATTATGTCTTATACACTAGAAACAGTAATAGCTGAGAAACTTGAAACTTGTATTAGCAGGAATATTTTAAATACTAGAATGAAGGATTATTATGACTTGTACAAGATAAATTTAACGCAAATAGATCCAACTGTTTTACTTAATTCAGTTCGGAATACTTTTGAAAAAAAAAACAAACTTTGATATAGAATATTTAAAGCAAATTATAAATGATATAAAAAAAGTAAAGATCTAAGAAGTAGATGGTTAAATTATGTTAGTAACACATCTTATGCAAAAAACATTTCATATGAAGATGTAATTAATTCTGTTGAAAATATAGTAATGATGTTAGAAGAGCAATTTGTTCATGTATAATATGTAGAAAAGAGGTGTTACTATGAGTGTGCTAACAAGTGCTAGTGGTATATCGGTTAGTAGAGGATATGACTATCACAAAAGAAGTAAAGTGTCAAAAATTATGCAATTGGATGATCAGGAATATGAAGGTTATGTTGATGGTAGTTTAAAAACGCCATATTATGTCAAAATAAATATAAAACATCCGAGAAAGTCATACTGCGACTGTCCACATGCTAATGGTAATATTATATGTAAGCATATGGTTGCATTATATTTTTCTTTATTTCAAGATGAGGCTGATGAATACGAAGAATGGCAAGAAAATGATTATGATTTTGATGATTGTGATGAAGCGGATAATGATGAAGAATCATATTATAGTGAAGATGAATTTGACAAGCCTGTATTTTTTGATATAGTTTTAGAAAAATATGTTGACAATTTAGAAGAATTTAAATTACGAGAAATATTAAAAGAAGAATTGAGAAAAAACGAAAAAAGGGCTTTTAATTTATACTTGATAGATCATTATGAGAAGTTTGTTCAAAACAATGAAGATTTTATTTTTTTAAATAAAATAAACAAGAAGGCAAAAATCTTAACAACCTTTTATGATTACAATTATAATGATTATAAAGAAGAGATTTTAACAATACAAGATAAAAGAAAAATTGAAAGATTATATCATAAAGAATATTTACAAAGACAGATAGATAATATACTATTTGTGCCGGAACTTGCTGTTTACAATGATTATCAATGGCTAGCAAAATTTTATAAAGAAAATAAACCCGCTGTAAAAATAAAAGAATTTTGTAATGATTTAGAAGGTTATCTTGATAGTTTAAAACATTATAGTATAAAAAATAGTGTTCCTAAGTCTAATGTGCTTATAATTATATACTTATTAAGAAATTATTCAGTAAAAGAAACTTCTTCTTCTTTATTAAAAAATGCAAAGTATTTAGAATATATTGATTTTGTTGTTGAAAACATAGGAGATTATTTACAATTATATGATGAAGTGATGAGAGGGTTAAAAAACAACTTTTTTGCTGTTAAAAGATATATACCAGATTTATTATATAGATTTGTTCATGTCAGTAATTTTGAAAATAAAAATATATATTATAATTTTGGGCTATATAGTTTTATATGTAACGGAAACGTTGAATATTTACGTATATTAGAAAATTTAGCAACCAAAAGTAAAATTATTAGAGATATAGAAGAAATATGTAAAGATATATTCATACTTATAGAATTATACAAACATTATGATGAAGGTAATAAATTATGGGAATTATTGAATAACAATAAAAATAAATGCTTATTTATAAATAATATTGAAGCGTTAAAAGAAGAACATAATAATGAATTATATTGTTACTTTATAGAACAATTTTATGAAACTTTAAAAATTGATAAGAAAAGCGATGTTTATAAAAAAGCTTCTAAATATGTTAAAGCAATATTAAAACTTTATAATGGTGAAGATTATGTTGATGATTTAATAGCAAACTTAAAAAAATCAGAATATCAAAAATGTTCTGCTCTATTTGGTGAGATTAATCAAGCAATCAATGATTAATCTATTAAAAATAAAACCTATTTTTGGTATAATTAATTGAGGTGTAAAAATGGAAGGATTAATTTTATTAAAACCTAGCAATGAACATGAACATCAAGCAAAAGAATTTATACAGGAGTTTATAGACAATAATTCTGAAATAAATGGAACAGGTAGCTTAGATAGTTATACAGATAAATATGATGAATGGTTAGTAATAATAGAAGATTATAGTAAAGGACTTAACTTAAAAGATGGATATACCCCTGCTAGTACATATTTTGTTGTTAGAAAAAATGATAAAAGAATCGTTGGTATGATAAACATAAGACACCAACTGAATGAATATTTATTAAAGATTGGCGGTCACATAGGGTATGGAGTAAGACCAACTGAAAGAAAAAAAGGTTATGCTACAGAAATTTTATATTTAGGATTAGAAAAATGTAATGAGTTAGGTATAGATAAAGTATTGCTTACTTGTGATAAAGATAATATTGGTTCTGCAAAAACTATTCAGAATAATTATGGCTTACTTGAGAATGAGATAGATAATGATGGAACGATTGTTCAAAGATATTGGATAGATGTAGAAGATGTATTAAATAAACGCAAAGGAAGAACTTTATAGTAAAAGTTCTATTTATACGTAAGTAACATGAGGGCTAGGTAAGTGATAATATATATAAATACTAAACAACTGTAATAGGTTGTTTTTTTTTATTGCTCTTTTATGGTTACAATGTTGTAACACGACAATAAGTTAAAGAATATCATAAAGCAGAAAGTAATCATATCATGTTTAAGAATTGTTTTTTGATTTTAATTATGGGGGTGTAGATATTTTAGGTGGGAAAAAGGTTATTGCGTTAATTCCAGCTAGAAATGAAGCTGAATCAATATTAGGTACAATAGAAAGTATAAGAAGACAAACAATGCCAGTTGATAAAATAATTGTAATTGCTAATAATTGTACTGATGAGACAGCAGAAGTTTCTTTAAAACATGGTGCTTGCGTTATTGAAATGCTTGAAAATAAGCGCATGAAAGCAGGCGCATTGAATTATGCACTTGAGAAAATCGTGCCAGAACTTAATGATGATGATTATATTTTGATAATGGATGCAGATACCACATTAGCTAATAACCTTATAGAAAAGTGTATAGAAAGTTTCAATAAAAATCCAAGAGCAGGAGCAGTTAGTAGTATATTTACAGGAAGAGCATGTAAATCATTATTAGGAACTCTTCAAGTGATGGAATTTTGGAGATATAGAAGACAAATTATAAGAAATGGTTATCGTGCTTTTGTTTTAACAGGAACAGCATCAGTTTTTAAAGTGAAAGCTTTAAAAGATGTAAAAAAAGGAAGACTTAATGGTTCTTTACCTAATTATAGCAATAGTTATTATGATGTATATGGAAGAACAGAAGATAATGAAATAACTCTTGCTATATTGAAATTAGGTTATGATTGTCCTGTTGCTGATGTTTTTTCACAAACAGATGTTATGGAAGATATAAACAAATTAATAAAACAAAGAGAACGTTGGTATAATGGGGCTTTAATAAATTTAAAATCATATGGTAGGTCTTTACCATGGTATATGCGCTTTGTTTATTGGAGACAACAAATAGGACTTATATTATCGTTAATATTTTTACTAATGATTACTAGTGTCTTTATAATTGGTTTTGCTTTTAATGTGTTACAAGTTACATCAGTGTGGTTGATCCCATTAAGTATATTAGCGATAGAAAGAACCTCAACGGTATGGTCTTTAGGGTGGAAGCCAAGAATAATAGCTGCAACCATTATAATAGAACAAATATATAGTGTTATTTTAATTTTGATTTTTGGATTAGGATTAATAAACTTTATAGTTAATAAAAAAGGAAGTTGGTATACAACTTAAGGGAGGTTTTTTATGTACTGTTGCGATTGTAAATGTCATTGTTTTTTGGGGATATTAGGTATATTTTGTACAATAATTCAATTTATAATTATACTTAGTTTGATTTTTATTATATATAACCTTTTGTGTAAGAAAATATGTATTGAACCAGTGCGTTATTGTGATGATAAATATCGTTGGGCCATCACAAAGAACGGGAAACCATGCAAATGGCTTTGCAAAAAAAAGAAAAAACGTTAATTTTTAAATATGATAATAAAGACATTTTTATGGATCTGTTATCATATTTTTTATAAGGAAGGTTTTTATTATGGAAATAAAAGTGTTTTTTAATGAAAATGGTAAAACACTACAGCAAGTTATTGAGCAATTTTTAATCGAATACTGTGTGTCGTAGAGCCGTTAAAATTTAGTGGGACTCTATAATAAAACACTATAAAATGATATAATAATTATATCAATATGTGTTTTATTTAGAAGGAGGAAAGATGTTAAATAGTAGCACATATAAGGTGGGTATATATATCAGATTATCCAGAGAAGATGAGGATAAAACAAACGAAAGTGAATCTATAGTTAATCAAAGAAATTTTATACTAGAATATATGCAAAATAATGATTTTATACTATATGCTGAATATGTAGATGATGGTTACACTGGGACTAATTTTGATAGACCCGCATTTAAAAGAATGATTGATGATATTGAAGCTAAAAGGATTAATATGGTTATTACTAAAGATATGTCTAGGCTCGGAAGGGACATAAGTGAGTCGTGTCATTATGTAGAAAAATATTTTTCAGAAAAAAGGGTTAGATATATTGCTATTAATGATGGAATAGATACATATGTAGATTGCTTAGGGAACAATATGATAGGATTTAAAGCAGTATTTAATGATTGGTATGCTAGGGATATATCTAAGAAGATTAAAAGTAGTGTAACAACTAAAAAGAAGCAAGGTAAATTTTTAGGGGCACATGCTCCCTATGGGTACGTGAAGAATCCGAATAATAAGTATCGTTTAATTGTTGACCCTGTTGCAAGTCAAGTGGTAAAGACTATTTATGATATGTATATAAAAGGTAATAGCTTGCAAAAAATTGCCAGATACTTAACTAAACAAAAAATTGCTCGGCCAAGCATTCATAAAAAGATGAATTATAAAGATAGTGTAAAGACTAAAGATATTTGGGATGAAAGAACAGTAGATGATATTCTAAAAAATCCTAATTATACCGGGGATTTGACTCAATGCAGACGAAAAAAAGTAAATCACAAATCTAAAAAAGTAATTCATACCTTACCCTCTGAATGGGTTGTTGTGGAAAATACTCATGAGCCGATAATAGATAAAGAAACATTTAATTTAGTTCAAGACATATATGCCAAAAATAGAAATATAAATTATAAAAGTACTAATTTATTATTGCGTGGGTTTCTATATTGTAAGGAATGTGGGCATACAATAGGCATTAATACAAGTAGTGACAAGAAAAGGCACTATACAATATGCAATCACTATCGTAAATACTCGCTTAATGGTTTCTGCACATGCCATAGTATGAGGTATGAAACGTTAGAACAAGCAGTATTAGATGATATTAGAAAGATGTGTAAGGGATGTATAGATACAAGTAAGTTTGAATCTATACTAAAAAATAATAACAAAAAGACAAAGAAGCTTGGAGAAATTAATAATAGAATTTCTAATGCTAAAAACATAATTGAAACTAACAAAAAAAATATACAAGATATGTACCTAGATAAGCTTAATGGAGTGATTACTATGGATATGTATCAAGAAATTAGTAATAGATTATCAGAAGAGATTAGTATTAATCAAGACTTAATAGAGCAATTAAAAAGAGAACAAAAAAGTTTACTTGATAATAAAATTTATGATTATAGTGATTATAAAGAAAAAATAGAAGAGTATTTATCGTTCAAGAAGCCTAGTAGAAATTTACTTGCTAGCATTATAGATAAAATAACTATGGATGAGCAAAAAAATATAGAAGTTTACTATAAAATAAAACCTATTTATGGTAAAATTAATTGAGGTGTGAAAATGGAAAAATTAATTTTATTAAAACCTACTAAAGAGTATGAACAACAAGCAAAGGATTTTATACAGGAGTTTATAGATAACAATTCTAAAATAAATGGAACAGGTAGTTTAGATAGCCATACAGATAATTATGATGAGTGGTTAGTAATGGTAGATGATTATAGCAAAGGACTTAACTTAAAAGATGGTTATTCTCCTGCCAGTACATATTTTGCTGTTAGAAAAACGGATAATAGAATCGTTGGGATGATAAATATTAGACACCAATTGAGTGAATATTTGTTAAGACATGGTGGTCATATAGGGTATGGGGTAAGACCAACCGAAAGAAAAAAAGGTTATGCAACAGAAATTTTACATTTAGGATTAGAAAAATGTAATGAGTTAGGTATAGATAAAGTATTACTTACTTGTGATAAAGATAATATTGGTTCTGTAAAAACTATTCAGAATAATTATGGTTTACTTGAAAATGAGATATTGGATGATGGAACGATTGTTCAAAGATTTTGGATAGATGTAAAAGAGGTACTAAGCAAACACAAAGGAAAAACTTTATAGTAGAAGTTTCACTTTAGAGACTACCACATATATGTCCAATAAACACTAAAATAATAAACAATCACATATTTAAACATACATATATGCCACAATATTCATGTTGCGAAGAAAACGTAGTAACATGTTTAGATGAAGGATCATGTTGTAATTTTCTATAATATGTAGAAGGAGTAATATATGAAACCGGTTTATAAAACAATAATTATAAGTATAGTTGTAAATGTTTTTTTGGTAATTTTAAAGCTATTTACAGGAGTTATAACAAATACAAAAGTTTTAATAGCAGATGGTGTTCACTCTTTGAGTGATTTATTAACTGATATTGGCGCTCTTTTTGGACAAAAGTTATCTGAGAGAACAGCGGATGAAAAACATCCAAGGGGACATGGAAAAATAGAATATATTACAAGTATAGGAATTGGGATAGTTGTGATATTAATAGCATTGAAATTAATTGAAACTGCCATAAAATCTCCAGTAAATGATATTAATAATAATGTTATATTAATAGTAGTAATAACAATTATAGCTAAATTTTTATTATCCAGATATACTTTTAAAAAAGGAAAAGAATGTAAAAATAATATTTTAGTTTCTTGTGCTATTGAGCATCAAGCTGATGTTTTATCATCTGTAGCGGTATTATTAACGGTATTAATCTATAATCTATCACCAATTATACCAATATTAAAGTATTCTGATAAAATAGGTACCATAGTAATAAGTTTATTTATTTTAAAAACTGGTGTTTCTATATTAAGACATAATCTTAGTCTAATAATTGGAGAAAGTGAAACGGATTTAGAGACTATAAATATAGTAAAAGGAACTATACTAAAAGTTAAAGAAGTAAAAAGTGTAGATTCTATTGAACTAATAAAATATGGTTCTTATTATGAATCTACAATAAAATTAGGGATTGATAATGATTTAAATATTGAACAAGCGCATAAAATAACTAACAAAGTAAAAAATAAGTTATTAAAATCAAATTTAAATATTAAATATGTAAATACACATATTAACCCACATAAAAAGGATTCTTGAAATCCTTTTTATAATAATATTTTTTTCTGTTTTTCTTTAATTTTATTAGCTTCAAGATTATCAAAATCCATATCAGTTTTATGTAATATATTTGTTATGTTATTCTCATTATTTCTAAAGAATAATTTGTTTATATTTTTTGAACCTTCTTTTTTATCATAAGAATATTGTCCAAATAAATTACTAGCAACCACATATGAATATAAATTTCTAACGTTGTCACTATAGTTAGTTGAAAGTACTCTTTCAATTGTATCTATGGATATATTAGGAAACATACTTATTAAATCGTTGTTACTAATGTATTTTTCTTTTTCTATATATTCTATTGTTTTTATTTGTATATCTACAATCTCTGATATATCTAATATAATGTTAAATAAATTTGTAGAAACTTTTTTTGATTCATTTTCTAAATCGGATCCAATACAGCTATTAGTTAAAATCATTTCCATTAAAAACGATGGTGAATCTTGTATAAATATATAATCACCGCCCAAATCTGGATTGTTAATATAATCTATTCCATGTGCTAATTCATGAGTTATATTATAAATATCCTCTATTGTATTGTTGTTTTCAACTAATAAATAAGGTGTTTTGTTATATACATCAAAGAAACATTGTCCATAACGATTATAGTTATTGGTAAATAAGAATAAACTTGGATTTCTGTTTTCTATTTCTTTAATAGAATTAAATAAATCTATATTAAAATTTCTATACATATTTTTAGATATGTTTAATTTATGTTGATTAGAATAGTTTATCCTATTAAGTTTATGTTGTTTTTTTTGTTTTAATTTAATATATTTATTTATTAATTCTTTAATTTTGTCTCTTTTTATATAATTTTCGTTTACCCCTTTTTCATAATGCTGTAATAAATCTAAATTTGTTCTAATATCATGATCTAAATTATCATCGTCAAACATTTCATTATGTTTATATAAATGATTTGAAAGTATTCTTAAAATCTCAGTATATGTATCAATACTGTCTTCAATTAAGAGTTGTTCTTTTATACTAATATCTTTTTTATCCTCTAGGATATATAATTCGTTTAATTTATTATTTACAAAAGTATCATCCCATAAATCTTTAATATTCATTTCATTTTCACCCCTGTTTAGTGGTTTATATTCTATATATATAACGAAATTTTGTCAAATTGTAATAAAAAAACTATAATAACAATTTTTTTGTTTTTCTTCAAAGTCTGTAGAATTAAAATTTGTTGGATTAATATCAACCGATAATAAAAGTTCTCCTAGTTTCTGTATCTAATTTTTTATATTTTGTGAACTTCCTATATTGTAAATTTGAAAAATCTTCTATTAATTTTTTATTCCAACAAAAACCTTTTTACATTTTAATTCTACATATAATTGTTGCTCAAAACAAGAGCCTCTTATAAATACTATATTATATTACTCTGTTCTTGTTTTGTCAAAATCGTATAATAAACAAAATGAAATATGATATAATTATTTTGTGGTGCAGTATCCTAGTAGTTTAATCTGTTTGGAAGATGGGGCTTAGAACCTGTTAAAAAGCATATCTGTGAAGCTTCTTGTGCTTGCTTCTTACGCCCAGTTTGGGGTGGGTGCTGGAAGAGGAGTTAAGGGCCAACATAAGGGCATATGTTAAGGACCCTTAATTCTTTGAGACTCATACTTGTGTAGAACTAATTTATATACTTTATACGATATGAGATTAAACCTATTTTGCGGTGAAAAGCTGTGAATAGTGTAGCTTGCCTTGAGTGAATATGGGGAATTATAGATCTAAATATATATTATACGGCCATATAATATATGCTATTGCTGTATGAAACTATAGTTGCAAAAAAGGCTATAAACAGAAAAAACTTCGAAGAAATTTCCTAGGCTGTATGTTAATATAGGATTAAAGTGTGTACTAAGTGGCAATCAAGTCATATAGATGGAAACACTATATTTATTCTTTTAAAGGGGAACCGCATTCTGGTAACGGAATGTAAGAATAAGGGAAAACCTACTTGACCTAAGACGCAGTATTTCCTATGTTAATACCAC
>SKJH01000118.1 GCA_007116005.1 Bacilli bacterium
AAAAATGTTTATGCAAATTGCAATCGGAGCTATTGGAATAGGTATAGTACTAATGGTAGGTTACTTAGTAATCGCACAAGTTAGTTCTTCACTATCCGCAAGTGTAGATGACAACGACACCTTAGACGCAATAAGTGCAACCCAAGCAACAGTATTCGCTGGTTTCGCATTAATCGCTGTAGGTATAATCGTTCTAGCAGCATTCGGTTTAATCAGTATCTTCAGATAACTCGATTAAATTGATGTTTAGAACGACATCGGAAAGCTTCGGCTTTCCTACTTTTTTTTTCTTTTTTTTTAAATCATGGTGTACTTATTTACATATTTTAATTCAAAACACAATTTATCATAATCCTTTTCTAATTCGTTTTTAATTTTTTCATTTCCTATTTTTGTTATAAACTCTTTTATTTTATCCGCATATTTTAAAAACATTATTGGCGATATAACAAACAATAAAGATTTTTTACGAATAGATTTTTGCCATAAAGAATTAAATATATCTGTCTTTATATCATCTTCAATATTTTCAATATAATCAATAAATCTGTATAACCCTCTCTCACAAAAAGATGTGGGCAATACAACATTAGGATGTATAAACCCATTTTTATATGTAGAAGAAATATCTATATATTTTTCCCCGAAATATTTTTTTATAATTTTTTCATTAAACTCTATAAAAAATGGTATTCTTATAATTTTATATCCTTTTTCACGAAATAAATAATCTTTATCATAATCTTTTATTATGGTTTCGTTGGTTGTATAATGGGTTGGGCCATCATACTCGAATATTATTTTTTTATTTTTTACTAATATATCTGGATATATATTATATTCTTTAAATTTTTTATTAAATAATAATTCATCATTATAATATATGTATTTAATATAAAATCTTAAAAAATATTCATCCAGAAAACAATCTTTATTTTTTAATATGAAATTTTTTATTTCTGATTTTGTCATAGTATCTAATCTCTTACTTTCTTCTTTAAAATTTGGTCTATTTAATAACATAAAATAAAGAATGTATTAACTAATATATAAATGTTGTGATTAGTTTTTAAAAAACTTTAAATATTAGTATTGTTATTTATTCATAGAAGAGGAGGTTTTTAAATATGTTCTCATATTACAACCTCTTTTACCTCCTCTTCACTTCTTCAAAATACAAACATTTAAATATAAAGACATTTTATATTATTAAATAATGAAAAGAACTAAAACTATTAGAAGAATTGGAGATTCAATAGGAATCATTTTTAATAAAGAAGAAAAAAGAATTTTAAAACTAGAAGTAAATGATTTAGTTGATGTATCCATACAAAAGTTGGAGGATGAACAATGATTATAGAATTATTTATAACACTACAAATAATGGTGATAGCGTTTTTTTTAACAGCTTATGTTACAAGAGCAGAAATTATTTGGGCTCTTAGTATAGTCACAAGTGCATTAGCATCAATTTTAAGTTTTCATTTAACACTTCCACCAGATACAATTGTTTACACAAAAATAATTTTTCTAATAATTAATACAGTTTTATTTATATTATCAGTATTTTATATATGGATAGACACATTTGATAAGTATGGGTCCAAACTATATAATATGATTAGAAGGAGGAAATGATTATGCAAGATATGACAGGAATGGGTTTAACAGAACCTGATAAAATGTACTTAGAAGAACAACAAGCACAAGACGCTGCTAATCAACACAACAATCCTTTTAATGCACCACAATACCAAAACATGGGAGTTCCAGATACACCAGTACAATACGGTGGTGGAATGGCAGACATGCTATTAAGTGATAATGACATACCTGATGTTATAAGAAAAAAGTTTTGGTTTGTATTTAACAAAGATAATGTATTGACTTTTTTAAATGATGAAAAGAAACAAATAAAACTAATGGGTTATGACGTAGCAGTAATAGACGCTATGAATAGTATGGATTCTTATGATGATTACACATTTGAAACAGATATGCAATACAACTTAGTAAGAGGAGCATTTGATGTTAAAATGGACAGAGCAGTAGGATTTAAGGGCAGTTCACTTAAAAACGAAAGAATAACCATGCAGTCTCAGTTCTCAGAAAACAGAGCTATTAACGAACAAGACATGGGAGGTAATAACATAAAAGAAGGTTTCTTCCGTAGACTTCTTAGGAGATAAATTAAAATGATAGAATACTTTATGACACCAATAATTTGGATAGGAATGACTATTTTCTTATCAATATTTATACTAGGATTTAGTATATTTTACTACTTATTATTTAAAAGAACCCACGTAAAAATGGAGTTAAAAGCATTTTTTAGTGGAACGCCAATAGCAATATTTTTTCAAGATAACAAATTTGCAGAATGGAAAAGTATAACACCAATAAACGGAGTTATAAATGATGAAGAATACGGGCCTTTTTTAGTAGGCACAACTTATGTTGATAAAAAAACTAAGAACATAATAATACCTTTTGACGTTGATTTAGACGGAGATAGAACAAGTAATATAAGAGAATTAGTAGACAA
The DNA here is from genome assembly GCA_007116005.1 of Bacilli bacterium. GTDB lineage: Bacteria > Bacillota_I > Bacilli_A > RF39 > UBA660 > SKJH01. The sequence continues at coordinate 2,546 of SKJH01000118.1, forward strand.
ATTTCGTTATATTAGTAACAACGAAAAAAGTATGTCTGATTTAAGAAGAGCTATAAGTGCAGAACAAATAGAAGAAGATAAAGCAGTTAAAAATGTTACTTCAGTAATAAAATTTGGAGCACTAAAAAGCTTATTTTACAGCAACGCACCACACAATATTAAGAGTAAAATAGAGAAGTTAGTTGCAGAAAAAATAGTAAAACAAA
>SKJH01000046.1 GCA_007116005.1 Bacilli bacterium
ATATTACCAAAAGAAGATGAAGTTGTTATTGGAATCCTTTTAGCAAAAGAATTAGAAGTAGACGTTGGAGATACAATTAAAATTGAAACACCAAATTCATTAAAAACAGAAGTTTTAATATCAGGAATAATAGATTTTAAAGTTGAAGCATTAAATAAGAGTTGGATTATTTCACAGTTACCAACCGCACATAATGTTTTTAATGAAGAAGATGTTATAACAGCAATTGAAATACAAATAGAAGATGTATTTATTGCAGATGAAATAGCAGATACAATAGAAACAGATTTAATTGTTTCAAATTGGAAAGATGCAAATGAACAATTACTTTCAGGATTGAGTGGTCAATCAGTTTCATCACTAATAATACAAGTATTTGTAATGATTTCAGTTATGTTAGCAATTGCATCAGTATTAATAATTTCAGTTGTTCAAAAAAGAAGACAACTAGGAATATTAAAAGCAATGGGAATAACAGATCAAGATGCAACAAAAATATTCTTATTCCAAGGATTACTTCTTGGGGCTATAGGATCAACGTTAGGAGTATTATTTGGTTTAGGACTAGCATATATGTTTGCAGTATTTGTAGTAACACCAGAAGGAACACCAGTAGTTGACTTATTAATAAACTATAGATTTATATTAATATCTTGGATAATAGCTATAACAGTAGCTACAATCGCATCTATAATACCTGCCATATCTTCTAAAAAGTTAACTCCAATGGAGGTGATTAGAAATGGCTAATGCTATTGAACTAAAAAAAATAAATAAAATATATGGAGATAAAGTAAAAACACAAGCTTTATTTGATATTGATTTAAAAATAGAAAAAGGATCATTTGTATCTATAATAGGACAAAGTGGTAGTGGTAAATCAACAATGTTAAATATTATAGGAACACTTGATAATCCTACAACAGGAGAAGTATTAATAGATCAAATAAGAACTGATAAATTAAATAAAAAAGAATTATCAAAATTAAGAAATGAAAAAATAGGATTTGTATTTCAATTCCATTACTTATTACCAGAATTTAATGCATTAGATAATGTATTAATGCCTTATAAAATCAAAAAACAAAAGATAACACCAGAAATTATAGAACGTGCTAAAAAATTATTAGATGAAGTTGGTTTAGAAGGTAAACATAAAAAACTTCCTTCAACATTATCAGGAGGACAACAACAAAGAGTAGCTATAGCTAGATCTCTTATGAATAATCCTTCGCTCATATTAGCAGATGAACCAACAGGTAACTTAGATTCAGTTAGTACAAATAACATATATGAATTATTAAGAGAGATTAATCAAAAGAATAAAACAACATTAATTGTAATTACACATGATCGTAAGGTAGCAGAAAGAGCAGACAGAATTATTGAAATTAAAGATGGTAAAATAGAGATGGATGTAAAGAAGTAAAAAAAGAAAAAAGGGGTTGAAAATAATGTTAAAAATAAAAGAAATTAAGAAGAATCCAGTTAGTTTAATTATTTTTACAATTTGTGTAACTATTTTTCTTGTTGCAAATTTGAGTGATCATGAGAACGTTAGGTTTTTAGCGCTTGATTATGAGGCGTTACCACAAAGGTGGTATGCAATATTAACATATGGTTTTGTCCATGTGGACATAAACCATATTATTATTAATATGGGGTTATTACTTTGGATTGGGATTTGGGTTGAAAGGTTAATTGGTACAAAAAGATATATAGTCCTTGTTTTTAGTGCAATAATTGCGGGGGGATTATCATTATTATTAAGAGAAACAGCAGGAATAGGGTTTAGTGCAGCAGGAGCGGCTATTTTGTTTTATTATAATATTGCATTTTCAATGAAAAAAGAATTGATTTTTAATTTACCAAATATTGTATTACCTGCTGTGATAGTTTTTGCTTCGGTAATATCTATTATATTTGGTTGGCTTCTTGCAGTTGGACACTATCCACACCTTGCCGGTGCTTTAGTAGGGGTTATATTTTTAGGAATATTTAAAAAACATCATAAACCCATTCATGAAGATTAAAAAATTATAACAAAGGAGCTAAATAAATGAAAAAAAATAATAAAGAAACACTTAAAAATATAATTATAAAACACTTAATAGTATTAATAACAATATGTTTAACTGCAGTATTAATTCTATATATTTCCTCATACTTCACAACTCTACATCCAGATGCCTATAGAGATATGGTTAGAAGTATTATATTAGTATATGGTGTATGTGTAGTAGTCTATATTTTATATGTAATTATATTTAAAAGAAAAAACTCAGAGATCTTTCAAAAAAAAATAAATCAAAATGAAGATCCAATAGGACTCATTTGTAAGATATTTCTAGTATTAACCGCTATAAATAGTTTGATGATGTTAACAGGATATGATACTCCAAAAGAAGGCGTTTTTGCGTATTATCATATGCTTACTCGTTTATTTATTACATCTTTTATTGTTATCATTTTGATGTGGAAAGACTTTATAAATACTATAAAAAAAATTAGTTTAAAAAATAATGTCATTAATTTTTATAAAAAAATACATGTAAATATATTTTCGTCAGTTTCAAAAATATTTACAATGTTAACTATAATTTATTGTATATTCATGATTGCTTTTCAAAATATAATAAACCCTACTGGAGGAGCTTTATTTTATCAAATATTATTAGGTCTTATTGTATTTATAACTACTTTTATTTTTGTTCTTAGAATAATACGTAAGCGTTTGGTGTGATGGGAAAA
>SKJH01000016.1 GCA_007116005.1 Bacilli bacterium
ATAAATAATTTATATTTGATATAACTATTGCTATTATTAAGTAAGTGTGTTATAGTGTATAGGCCTAACAAGTGATGTCTATTTATAGATATCAACTATCTTAAGATTTATATTTTAATATTTATCTTTTAGATTAATATTAAAGTATATATATAAGGTGGGTTAACTTGCTAGGTTTTTTTATTTATTGATTATAAATTATTTAAAAGGATATAATATTTGTATGGAACTAGTAAAGTAATGAAATGTGTAGGATACCTAATTATAATATTCAATATAGAACAAACTACAAATTTTATTTGAAAGTTCAGTTAATTATTATTAATAAAATAAAAGAATGGAAATTATTTCTATTTTTTTGTGTAAAAACAAACATATGAAAGGAGGATTTTTATGAAATTTAAGGATTTAAATTTGGCTGAGTCTTTATTAAGAGCAATAGAGATAGAAGGGTATGAAACACCTTCAGCTATTCAAGAACAAGCTATACCGCATATTTTAAATGGTAAAGATGTTTTAGGGTGTGCTCAAACTGGAACAGGTAAGACTGCCGCTTTTGCATTACCACTAATTAATAATTTGATTGAAGAAGATAACTTTGATAGAACTATTAAAGTATTAGTATTAACACCTACTAGAGAACTTGCATTACAAGTAAGAGATAATTTTATTAAATACGGTGTAGATACTAGATTAAAATGTAGCGTTATTTTAGGAGGGGTTAATCAAAGATCTCAAGTAGAGGTTTTAAAAAGAGGAGTAGATGTATTAGTTGCAACTCCAGGACGTTTACTAGATTTAATAAAGCAAAGACGTGTTAAATTGAAAAATGTAAAAACATTAGTACTTGATGAAGCCGATACAATGCTTGATATGGGATTTATTCATAATGTAAAAAAAATAATATCATATATTCCAGAAGAAAGACAAACATTATTATTTTCCGCTACAATGCCTAATGAGGTAAAACATTTAGCAAAAGAGCTTTTAAAAGATTATGTTACAGTAAAAGTTAACTCAGAATCATTAACTGTAGAAAAAATAGATCAATCAGTTTATTTTGTAGATAAAATAAATAAATCTAAATTATTATTAGAATTATTAGAAGAAGATAGCATAAAATCAGTATTAATATTTGTTAGAACAAAACATGGTGCAGATAAACTTTCTGAAATATTATCTCAAAATGGAATTAATACTGGTGTTATTCATGGTGATAAACCTCAAAAAGCTAGAATGTTAGCTCTTAAGTTTTTTAAGAGTGGAAAACATAAAGCTTTAGTAGCAACTGATATTGCGGCTCGTGGTATAGATATAACTGAATTATCACATGTTATTAACTATGAGATTCCAGAAAAAGCAGAAACGTATATTCATAGAATAGGTCGTACTGGTAGAGCTGGACTTAGGGGTACTGCTATATCATTCTGTAATTTTGATGAACAAAGATCTTTAAAAGATGTTGAAAGAGTTATTAATAAGTCAATACCAGTTGTAGGTGAACATAATTATAAAATGGAACAGACTGTATTAATAAGAAAACCTTCAGGAAATAGAAAAAACAATAGAAAAAACAACAATAAATTTTCATCAAATAATAACGGTGGAAACAATAGAAAAAACACTTCGAAAAAAAACAATTATAATTCATCAAGAAAAACGCATGGAAGATCAAATAATAAATCTAAATATTAAAAAATCATCTTTATAGATGATTTTTTTTAAAGTATAAAATTTACTTTTTAGACTTGTGTTATACATGTTATAATTAATTTAATAAATAGGAGTTAATTATGAAAAAAAGAATAAGTTCAAGAGGTATTATTTTAGAAGATAATTGTATAGTTGCAATGTTTAGAAGAAAAATTAAAGATGATGGAAATATAAAAGAATATTATGTAATTCCTGGTGGTGAACTAGAAGAAAATGAAACGCTAGAAGAAAATGTTATAAGAGAACTAAAAGAAGAATTTAGTGTTGATATTAAAATACTAGGGTATTTAGGTGTGGAAGAAGATGAAAAGAATAAGACACATTTTTTTCATTGTAAAAAAACAAATGGAGAGTATAATCTTGGTGGTCCAGAAAAAGAAAGAAATACAAAAAATAATTATTATGAGATTATACGTTTAGGGTTAGATAAAATTAATGATGTTGATATATCGTATAAAAACATGATAGAAAAAGCTGTTAATGGTGAGTATTTATAATTTGTCAGATAAAACAATAATAAATATATAAGTTTGCAAATATTGCATCTTTTTATTTTGTCTAAAAATGTCGTACTTTAGGTTTGGATATTTATTGAATTTAAATATTTAGTGTGTTATATTTTGATGGTGACAAATTAATTTTTTTCGGTAGACGTTGTTAATATGTTCTCCCATATCAACAACGTTTTTTTGTGCAATTATTAAACGCATCATCTTTAGGGGCTGTATCCCTTGTAAATTCGTATTTTCTTTTAATGCATATTGAATTACTTGAACAGTTATAACAAATAAAAGGATATCTATTTGTTTTAGAACAACATTCTGGTTTATTATTTTAAATTTTTCTTGTTTCTTCATTCTTAATAACACCTTTCTCATAATATCACCTCGGTGACATATTATATATTAATTTGAGACATTTTCAAAAGTTAATACTTAAGACATTATCATAAGTTAATCATAA
>SKJH01000012.1 GCA_007116005.1 Bacilli bacterium
ATTTTTATTGTTTAATATCTGTATATTTGATATACTTAATAAAGTAATAATAGGGGTGGTATATATATATGAATAAAAAAGGGCAGGCTTTAGTGGAGTTTTTAATCATATTACCGGTATTTGTTATGTTGTTATTATCTATAATTGATTTCGGTAATATTATATATAACAAAAATCATTTAGAAAATGTCTTAAGTCAAGTTATTGAATTTGTTGATGAAAAAGAAATAGATGAGATTAATTTATTAGTAAATAAAAACAGGAAAAATAAAATCATTGTTTTAACTGAGTCGGTTGATAGTCAAAAAAAAATAACTTTAAATCAAGATGTTAATATATTAACTCCAGGATTAAATTTGATACTCTCTAGTCCATATAAAATTAGTACAAGTATAATTTTACAAAATGAATAATAAAGGTCAAACATTAGTTTTATTTATATTTTTAATACCTATAATTTTGTTTGTATCGGCGTTTATTATAGATACAGGTATAATATATTATGAAACTAATAAACTTAATAATTTAAATAAAAATGTATTGAAATATGGATTAGATAATAATGAAGAAGAAAAAATAAGAGAGCTAATATTTACTAATGATAAAAATATAACAAATTATAAGATAATTATAGATAATAATATATTAAGTATAATTTTAGAAAAAGAAATAGATAGTATATTTGGAAAAATTATTGGTATAAATTCGTATAATATAAATTCTTATTATACAGGTTATAAAGAAGAAAATAAGTATTATATAGAAAGAAGTGTGTGAAATGGCATATAAAAAGGGGAAGTTAATTTCTATATTTTCTACTAAAGGTGGGGTTGGCAAAACTGTACTTACTTTATCTATGGCAGGAATATATAGTAATCTTGGAAAAAAAGTATTAATTTTAGATATGGATTTTGTTAGTGGTGGAGTTGGGGTTTCATTAGGTGTTAGTTCAAAAAGAAGTATTTATAATTTTGTAGATGATTTAAATAATAAAAGATATAAAGAATTTGAAGATTATATTTCAAAATATAATGAGAATATTGATGTTATAATTAGTCCTATTGATCCAAGGGAATCTAATAAAATTGAAAGTAAATTTGTAGATATGATATTGGGTATTGCTGTTAAGAAATATGACATTGTATTAGTGGATACTAATCATATTTTTAGTGATAATAATCTAATTTTATTAGATAAAAGTGATGTTACTCTTTTAATTGTAACAAATGATCCTATTGACTTAAAGAATATGAAATCTTTAATTTCTATATTTAAAGATAGTGAAAAATCAAATTATAAAGTTTTATTAAATAATTCTAGAGATACAGACAAAGATTATCTTACTAATTTTGATATAAAAAATATTATAAAAAACAATATAGATTATACTATATCATCTTCATTTCATATTAAAGATATTGATAAGTACACTTTAAATAGGGAAATTTTAACGTTGAATAAAAAGATTTTATCTAAGAAAAAAGGTGATATTAAAAAGATTACACAAATGGCTCGTGATTTGATAAATATTGAAAATGGAGGTGATCGTAATGACAAAGAAAAATCTAGTTGATGTTTTTGATGTTAAATTAGATAATCCTAAAAAATATTTTATAAGTGATTACGAAGTTTTTAAAGATAAAAACTTATTAGATCATCTTAGGACAAAAATAATTGAGAATTTGATTGATAATAAAATTCCTGAAAATAAAAATCTTAAACCTTTTATTGATAGTATTATTAATAATGTTCTAAAAGGTTATGATATAGATAACTTAGAAAGAAGCCATTTATATAATCTTGTAGAAAATGAAATAAGTGGTTATGGTCCAATAACTGAATTGTTAGAAGATAAAAATGTTACTGAAATAATGGTTAATTCACCAGATCAGATATATGTTGAGGTTGATGGTAATGTTCATAAAGATGAAACTATTTCTTTTATAAACGATGACCATATTATTAGAACAATACAAAAAATAATTCAACCCTTGGGCAGAACTATTGATGTATCTAATCCTATGGTTGATGCTAGGTTAAAGGATGGTTCAAGATTAAACGCTATTATCCCTCCATTATCTGTAACGGGTCCTATTTTAACTATTAGAAAGTTTAAAAAGGATGTTGGTGATATTGAAGATTTATTAAGAAATGGTACTATGACTCCTTATATGGCTAGATTTTTAGAAGCTGCTGTTTTATCAAAATTAAATATAATAATTTCTGGTGGTACTGGTACTGGTAAAACAACATTATTAAATATTTTATCAAGTTTTATAGGGAATAACGAAAGAATTGTTACTATTGAGGATGCAGCTGAATTAAAATTAAAACAGGAGCATGTTATTGGTTTAGAAACTAGAACAACAAATTATGAGGGTGTTGGAGAAATTACAATAAGGGATTTAGTTAGGAATTCTTTACGTATGAGACCAGACAGAATAATAGTTGGTGAGGTGCGTGGTAAAGAATCATTTGATATGATGCAAGCTATGAATACAGGGCATGATGGTTCTATAACAACTATGCATGCAAACAGTCCGATAGATGCATTAAATAGACTTGAAACTATGGTTTTGATGGCTGGTATGGAAATACCCATTAAAGCTATAAGAGAATATATAGAAAACGCTATTGATTTAGTGGTTCATGTAGAAAG
>SKJH01000093.1 GCA_007116005.1 Bacilli bacterium
AAAGCCAAGGAGGTTTATGATGAATAAATGGAGAATAATATATTCAGAGCCTAATAATGCCGCTATGAATATGGCAATAGATGAAGCTTTATTAACTTTATCTAATAATGTTTTAAGAATATATTCATGGGAACCAAAAGCTGTTTCAATTGGAATTTTTCAATCATTAAATAAAGAAGTTGATATGAAAAAAATAAAGGAAAACAATTATGATGTTGTAAGAAGATATACAGGAGGCGGTGCAGTTTTTCACGATCAAGAAATAACTTATTCAGTAGTTATGAGTGAAATAAAAGGAACAATACTAGATTCGTATAAAGAAATATGTAACGCTTTAATAATAGCATTAAAAAAGATAGATATTGACTCAAACTTTGCAGGAGTTAATGATATAGTTGTAAATAATCAAAAAATTAGTGGTAATGCTCAAACAAGAAAAAACGGTAAGATATTGCAACATGGTACTATTTTAGTAGATGTAAATGTTAAAAAAATGTTCTCATTATTAATAGTACCAAATGAAAAAATAAGAGATAAATCAATAAAAGAAGTAGAAAAAAGAGTAACAAGTGTAAAAAAACTTGGTAAAAATCCAGAAAATTTAAAAAAATATATACAACAAGGATTTGAAGAACATTTTAATATAAGATTTGAAGAATCTGTTTTAACAAAAGAAGAAGAAGAATTAGCTAAAAAGTTATATGATGAAAAATATTCAAAAAAGGAATGGACGGAATTAAGATGAAATCAATAAATTATAAAGTACCAAACGGAAAAATGTTTAGAATAGATTATGAATTATATAATGATGAAATAAATAAATGTAAAATAACAGGTGATTTCTTTTTATATCCAGAGGAAGAAATATTTGGATTAGAAAAATGTTTTAAAGGGACTAAAGATGAAATAAAACAAAATATAGATATATTTTTTAAAAAAGATATAAAAACAGTAGGTTTTGAAAAAAAAGATTTATTAAATATATTAAGTGAATTATTAAGTCTATAGTTTAATGTTAAAGAATTAATGAAAAAAATAAAGTTATGCAGCTTTATTTTTTTTTTGTTTCTTTATAAATATAAATATTGATATTAACAAAATTAAACCGAGTAACACCCCAAACACAAAGTAAGGTAAAACATCTCTAAAAAACACAATCATTATTGCAGGGTTTCCGAAAGCATTTCTTGATATTATTATAGATGAAATTGCAAGAATAATAATCGCAATATTTAATTTTTTCTTCTTTTTTATTTTAAAGATTTTTTCAACATACACACTAACAAAGTATAGTCCAAACATTAAGAATATAAAACTATTGTATAACCAGTGCATAGATAAAATATTTTCCACATTATTTATAGCATTACCAATACCAATTTTTCTTAATACATAAAAACCTGGGTATCTATATAATTCTGCTATTTTGGGATAAGTTACTCCAAGAGTAAGAAAAACTACTAAGAACGAAAGAAACATACCAAAAAAATAACCCCACATTATAAATTTTTTATATCTTTCTTTATCTACAATATCATCTTTTTTTATTATTAATAATAAAAAGAGCGGGGTATGAGAATAGGATATAAATAAAAAGGTATGTTTTAATGTTGGAGGAATTCCTTCTGTTAATATCGGCCTTAAAAAGTCAAAGTCAAATTGAAATGACAAATTTATAGCTATAAATATTATAATGGGTATAGCGATAAATGTAATAGCTTCTACCGTTCTACATATTGTCTCAATCCCACATATAACAGCGTAAGTTGCTACTAATACTATAACTGTAGATATTACTACCGGGGGTGTGTTTATAAGATACTGCGTAATGGAAAAATTCACAACACTTATATTTACTATAATTACCATTAAAAATACATACACAAATAACATGAAATTTATAATATTTCCAATTATAGTACCAAATAATATTTGATTTTTTTCAAATATATTTTTTTTGGGTTCATAATTTATTATATATATTAAAAGCAATAAAGGTATTACACCTATTATTGCACTTATTATTGAAACAATCCAAGTATCTTGTTTTGATAAGGAAAAAATAACGCTAAGTCCAACACTTACAAATAATGCGGGTATTAACTGAAAGCATAGAACAAAAAGCTGAAAAGAACTAATAACATTATTCTTCTTTTCCATCATTTTTCACGTCCTTTATGACCTTTTTTGTTGATGCAACACTTGTAATTTTAACCTCAGATTTTGGTTCTATATCCATTTTCGAGAAAACTTCGTCCCAATTATCTTTATATTTTTTCCAATCTTTGTACATATATCTATAAATATATTCCCCAAATCCCACTATATCGCTTTTTAGATCTTCTTGTAAAGTTTTAATAGTATTAGAAACTATATTTTCTATTTCTTTATTAATTTGTTTTTCAACTTTTTTAATATTTTCTGGATTTTCAATGTTAAGCTTACAATTATATTCAACTATTGCAACATCTCCTTTAACATTTACTTTACCTTTTACTTCTTTTTTTTCTATTATTGTTTCGTGTTTTCTTTTAACTCTACTAATTATAGCTGTACCAAAATTCTCCTTATCATCACATGGAAACGTAATGTTTATTGTATTTACTGTACCTCTAGCAATTGAATGACCAAGACTATCAATATCACTTAAATATCCAACAACTTTGTCTTTTATAAATACAGCTGATCCCCTTATAATTAACATAGACTCAGGATCACTAGTAGATATATTTTCTGTTTTTTCTCCTTTTTCTGTTATGTTTGTTATTTCTATACTTGAAACAGAAGGATGTCGTCCTTCTGTAAATAAACAAATTAATACTTCATCTAATTTTCTATTTGATATCATACTATTGTTTATTGCAGTAGTTTCAAGCATCCCTTTTATATTTAACGCTGTGTTTTTTTCTAAGGGTTCTAATATTTTAATTGCATCGTTTGCTTTTCCATTTCTTACTATAACAACTGGAAATATTTTTTTGGTTTGTGTATGAGCCATAAAGTAATCTAATATATTGTAAAAACCATCTTTAGCTGCTTCATCACCAACAAGCAATATTTGTTTATGTCCTAAATAAGGAATTCTTGGTGTTTGAAACATTAAATTTCCTATAGCTTCGCCAATTGTTCTACCTTCTTTTTCATATGTAACAGTAGCAGCTTCATCACCGCCATTTCCAGATTCTCCACCTGCTATTTGGGATGGATTTGCAACTTGGAGTGTAATTAAATATCCGTTTTCTGTTAGATCTATACCTATAGCAGTTACTATCGACATATCATTAAGTTCATAATAATCCCAACATCCAGATGTGAAAAACATGAAAAGAAAAACTATAAAAACTCCTTTTAACTTATACATATTTATCTAACTCCCGTTCTGTATTGATTTTTTCTTGCGGTTAATGAATCTCTCATTTTAAATTTTCTTTTATTAGTAATAGCTAAACCATTACTTTGACTATCTTTATTAAATGGTGCAAGTGGTGAAAAATATGGGACACCAAAAGATTTCATATTACTAACTGTAATTAAAAATAAAAACCCCGCCATTGTAAGTCCGAAAATTCCTAAAAAACCTGATAAAATTACAAATATAACCCTCCATATTCTAACACCAACCCTCATATCCATGTAAGAACTAATCATTCCGCTAATTCCGCTTATTGCTACCACTACTACTGTAATAGGTGCAACCAATCCTGCGCTTACTGCAGCCTGACCTAATACTATAGCCCCCACTATTGAAAGTGAACTACTAATAGCAGTAGGGAGTCTACTATCTGTTTCTTTTAAAATTTCAAATGTAAATATCATAGCAATTGTCTCTAAAATTGTTGGGAGAGGTACACCAGCCCTTTGTGATGCAAAACTCATTAGTATAGGGTCCGGTAATGCTTCCATATTATAAGTAACTAGTGATATATATAAACCGGGAGCTAATATAGATATCATAAATGCCGTTATTCTAATAACTCTTGTATAATTAGCGTTAATTACTTTTTGGTAATTATCTTCTATACTATGAAAAAACTCAAAAAAATTAGTTGGGATAATTATAATATTTTGAGCATTTTCAACAATTATTGCAATTTTCCCCTCTAACAAATTAAATGCTACAGTATCAGGCCTTTCAGTGGCAATATAATCAGATAAAACGTTTCTTTTATTTTCTAAAATAAGTTCTACTACATAATTACTGTTTATTATTGCATCTATATTTATTCTTTTGATTTTTCTTGTTATTTCTTTTACTAATGGTTTGCTAACAACATCATCAACATACATAACTCCAACTTTTGTTTTGCTTTTTGTTCCTAAAATGAATTCTTCTAAAAATAATTTTTCTGATTTTATTCTTTTTCTAATAAGACCTATATTAGTTTGATAGTTTTCAGAAAAGCCATCTTTTGGACCTTTAAAAATCATTTCATTTTGTGTCTCATTTATTCCACTATCAAGTTGAGCTTTAGTTTCTAGTGCTAAAGCTTCATCATAACCATCTATTAATATAATAGTAAATCCACTCATTAAACTATAAAATAAATTATCAAAATTATCTAACTTTGTAGTTTTATGAGTTGGTATATATTTTCTTAAATATTCAAATATATCTCCTTTTTTTATTTTCTTTTCTTCTACAGATAAATAATTTAAAACAAATCTATCTATGAATTTAGCGTCCGCAACCGCTTCGTTAAATACTATATTTATTTTATTATTGGATATAATCATTTCTTTTATAACTAAATCCGGACCATATCCAGTACTATCCTTTATAAAATCAATGTTTTTCTTCAAATCAACACCTAATTTTTTCATAAGTCACCTCATTTCTTATATTATTTCCCATATGTTTTAAAAATATTAAAAATAAGATTTAATAGTGTTTCCAAAAACATAATTACATAGTATAATGAATACCAAAGGGAAGTGATAGTATGATTGAAAAATTTATTCCAGATATGTATCAAAAAAATATTTATACTATTGATTATAAAAAATTAAAAAATATAGGTATACGTTGTTTATTGTTTGATTTAGATAATACGATAGCGCCATTTAATATGAAAAAGCCATCAAAAAAAATTAAAGATTTAATTGAAAAATTAAAAGATATGGGATTTAGAGTTGTTTTATTTTCTAATGCCGGAAAGAAAAAGTTAACCCCTTTTAAAGAAAAACTAGAAGTTGATTGTGCAGCTTCTTGTAAAAAACCTTCAAAAACCAAATATTTAAAAGTACTAAAAAAATATAAATTAAGCGAAAATGAAGTTGCAATAATTGGAGATCAATTGTTAACTGATGTTTTAGGGGGGAATAGAGTAGGAATATTTACGACATTAATAAATCCAATCTCAAAAAATGAAATTATATTTAGTAGGTTTAATAGGATTATTGAAAATATAATAATTAAAAGATTAAATAAAAAAGGTTTGTTTGAAAAAGGAAAATATTATGATTAAAAAATGTATAGGGTGTGGCTCAAAATTACAAACAAAAAAAACTAATTCAGAAGGGTATATTGAAGAACAATTATTAGAAAGTTCTAGTATATGTAGAAGGTGTTTCAGATTAAAAAATTATGGTGAATATACAGTTACTAGTAAAGATAATGATTTTTATGAGGAAATATTAATCAACATAAATAAAACTAATGATTTAGTAGTGCATGTTGTAGATATATTTGATTTATCAAATATTGAAGTAGTAAAAAAATATGTCAAAAATAAATCTATTTTAGTTTTAACAAAAAGAGATTTAATGCCTAAATCAATAAAAGATAACAAATTAATTGATAGAATAAAAATAGAATATGGTGAATATGTTGAGATTGTTGTAGTTAGTAGCAAAAAAAATTATAATATTGATCTTTTGCTTTCCGCTATAAATCGACATAAATCTACAAATAAAGTATATATAATTGGAAGTACAAACGCAGGTAAATCTACTTTAATAAATAAATTTATTAAGAATTATTCAGATAATAATTCTTATATAACTACAAGCTATTTACCATCTACAACTTTAGATACAATAGAAATAAAAATTGATGAAGATTTATATTTTATTGATACTCCAGGTTTATTAAATACAAATAGTATTATTAACTATATTGGATTTGATGAAATTAAACATATCACTCCTAAAAGTGAAATACATCCAAGGATATATCAACTTAATAAAAAATGTTCTATATTAATAGAAAACTTTTGTAGGATTGATTATTTAATCGACAAAAACAATAGTTTTTCATTTTATATTGCAAATAGTATAGATGTTCAAAAAATTAACTATGATACAAACGACAAGTTAAGAGAATTAAAAAAAGTACAACTAGATATTAATGATGATGAAGATATTGTTATTGAAGGGTTATGTTTTATAAAGATAGTAAAAAGATGTAAAGTTGACGTTTTTTTATTTGAAAATGTTAGAGTAAGTAAAAGAAGTAAATTAATTGGGTAGTAACTAAATTTAAATTTAGGAGGCAGAATTATGTATAAAAGTATTTACTTCGAGGGTGAGTTGCCAGAAAAACTATCTGAAGAAGAATTAAAAATAAATTTGAGAAAATACAAAGAAGGAGATATGATTGCATATCAGAATTTAATTAAACATAATATTAAATTTATTATATATGTAATAAATAATATGCAAAGGCAAATATTAAGTTATAAATTAAATGAAGATTTAGATGACTTCATTTCAATAGGAGTTATAGGTCTAATAAAAGCTATAGAAAACTATAAAGCAGACAAAAATATAAATTTTCTGTCTTTTGCAAAAGTATGTATTAGTAATGAGATAAAAATGTTTTTAAGGAAAAATAAAAAACAAAAATTAAATACAAGTCTACAGAAAGTTATAAATGCTGATTCAGAAGGGAATAATATTGAATTATTACAAACACTTTCCTCTAATCAAAACATAGAAGACGATTATATGAATAAAGTGGTTATATCAGAACTCAAAAAAGCTGTAGAATCTTTAGGTGATAAAGAAAAAGATGTTATTTTAATGAAAAATGGCATTAATAGTAAAACATATAATCAGAAGCAAATTGCTGATAAGTTAGGTGTTTCACAGTCTTTAGTTTCAAGAATTGAAAAAAAAGTAATACAAAAATTATCAAGAAAACTACAAAGTATAGGAATTATAGATTTAATAGAAAATAAGGATATACAAATGTTAGAAGGTATGTCAATTAAAGAAAAAGTAATTTATTTAGCAAATATCATGATAACTACTAATCTTAGCGGAGATAAAATAGCAAAAAAATATAATATTACAAGAGATAATATTAGAAAGTACTTTAATAATACATTAAAAGAAATAGATTTTAATAAATATATTGAAATACAAAAGATTTTGTTTGATCATTCTAGAAAAGAAGAATTTATTAAAATACAAAAAAGAGCAAATAATTTTTTGTTACAAAATAATAATTCATATACTTTAAATATAAATGATACTTATAAAAAAGGACTTTTATTCGGATTATTTTTAAATAGTCATGAAGAGGACATTATGGAGGCTATTGATAAATTAGAAGAAGAGGAAAAAAATATTTTATTATTAAGATATCCTTTAGGATTTAATAAAAGATATACAATAAGTGAAATATCAAAAAAGTTTAATACTACAGAGGGTGTAATTAATAATTATATTAATAATATAATAAAAAATATGAGACAATCTTTATTAGAAATAGAATATAAAAAGAATATAAATTATTCTCGTGTTTTAGTAAAAAAATAAATATATATTTAATTACAAAGGGTAAAGTTATTAAAATGAAAACCTATAAGATTGGACTCTCTTTTTTTATTAGTCCTCCTTATAGGTTGCATTTTAAATTAATTACCTTTTTTTTTATTATAAAATCTGTTATTATTAAAATAAGAATATGGTTGAATGAAATATACAATCAAAAAAAACGTGTAAAAATGTTAAAAAACATAAATATAATAATATTATGAAATTCATGATAGTTAAATAATACATAAGTAGTAAGGAGTTGTAAAATTTGAAAAAAATACATAGTTTATTATTTTGGATTATATTTATTTTATATATGGAAATAATTTTTAAACTGTATATTTTTAAAAATATATTTAATTTAGATATATTTTATATTATACTATTTTCTTTTACTATAGGTTTAGTTTGTTTTATTATTACAAATCTAGCAGGTAAAAAAATAAATAAAATAATTTCAATTTTTGTTATATATTTTTTTACTATTCTTTTTATTTCACAAATAATATATTATAAAACTTTTTTATCTATTTTTTCTATTTATTCTATGGGAAAAGCAGGCCAAGTTTTTGATTTTTCAGATACGATTTTAAACATTATTTCACGTAATATACTTATAATTTTTTTATTACTAACTCCAATATTATATTTTACATTTTTTAATAAATATATAAAATATATACAATTGAATAAAAAACAACTTTTTACGTATATAGGAATAGCTTTAATTTCTATATTTATCTCTTTAGGATCATTAATTTTAAATTCAAATGATAAATATTCTCCTAGAGAATTATATTATAATATTCATTCTCCGACACTGTCTGTAAATAAATTGGGACTTATTACAACAATGAGACGTGACTTAATGAAAATAGTATTTGGATTTGAAGAAAGGGTATCACTAAATATTGATAAAGGAGAAACAAAAGATAATGAAAAAAAAGCATCTTATAATGTTATCAATATTGATTTTGATTCTTTAATTAAAGATGAAACAAGACCACATATAATAGAAATGCACAAATATTTTAAAAATAAATTACCAACAAAACAAAATGAATATACTGGAATGTTTGAGGGTAAAAGTCTAATTTTTATTTTAGCAGAAAGCTTTCATACTATAGCAAGAGATAAAGATTTAACTCCAACATTATACCAATTATCAAATGAGGGTTTTATATTTCATAATTTTTATGCCCCGTTGTTTCCAGTAAGTACAACAGATGGTGAATACATTGCTAAAACATCTTTATTACCAAAAGAAGGTGTATGGAGTACATACAGATCACATGAAAATTATTTACCATTTGTGCTTGGAAATTCTTTTAAAAACAAAGGATATAAAACTAATGCCTACCATAATCATACATCAACTTTTTATTATAGACATTTATCTCATCCGAATTTTGGATATGATTATTATGCATGTGGTAGAGGGTTAGATATAAATTGTAACAGATGGCCTGCAAGTGATTTAGAAATGATTGATACATCTTATGTTGATTATATAAATGATTCACCATTTCTAACATATTACATTACTGTAAGTGGTCATTTAAGATATACAAGAACAGGAAATTCAATTGTAAATCAAAATTGGAATTATGTTAAAAACTTAAATTATTCTGACCCAATAAAATCATATATAGCATGCCACATCGAATTAGATAAAGCATTAGGAAACCTAATAAAATACTTAAAAGGTGCTGATATATTAGAAGATACAGTTATCGCATTGGTTACTGATCACTATCCTTATGGTTTAACATTAAATCAAATGCAGGAAAGGTCGTCTGTTAAACTAGATAATCAGTTCACAAAACACAAATCGACGTTTATATTATGGAACAGTAAAATTCCTAAAGTAGAGATAAACAAACATGTTAGTAGCTTAGATATATTACCTACATTATTAAATTTATTTGGTGCAAAATATGATTCGAGGATTTTAATTGGAACAGATATGCTGTCAGATGAAGAAGGTTTAGTAATATTTTCAAATCGTAGTTTCATAACAGATAAAGGGATGTATAATTCAATTAACAGCACTTTTAGTAGTTTTGATGAAGATATCTCAGATGAATATAAATATAGAGTCAAAAAAACTGTATATGATAAATTTTATTTATCAAGAAGAATACTAGAAGATGATTATTATAAAATTATATTTAATGAATAAGAAGTGTATACTTTTTATTTTTTTTAATAAATTAGCACTCATATATTGACAATGCTAACGCATAATATTATAATGGTATATGTATTGTTTGAGAGGTGATATATTGATCAGTAAAAGACAAAGTGATGTTTTGAAAATTATTGTAGAAGAAT
>SKJH01000072.1 GCA_007116005.1 Bacilli bacterium
ATAGTAGAAGTAGTAAAAGCACAAGGACATAGTAGGATTGTTGTTGATAGAAATAATATTGTATATCCTAATAATGTGAGTTATAGTATATATAGTAGAACAAATCAATCTATGGAAGTTTATATCAATGATAGTTTGCTATTAGATAATCTATTACCTTTTGGAACACACGAAATAAAAGTAGTAGCATTAGAGAATGATAATTATTTAGAACATAATCATAGTGTCTGGGTTACAATGAGTAGAGGAAAAAGTATAGGAACTATTACAGGCAGAAATAAATACTATACTAATGATACAAATGTAAGCATTGTGGGAACGCTGATACAAGGAGATGGAGATATATATTTAACAAGAAATGGAATAGAGGTGTCTAACCCAGACACATCATTATTACCTTTTGGAAATTATTACTATGAATTAGTTGTAGAGAATAGCACTAATTATATTAATGGTGTATTGGCTTCACAAAGTGTTAGTATTGCACCAAGATTTTTAATAAATGAGATAGAATTTAATTTAGAGAATGTTATACTATTAATATTTTTGACTTTCATAATGTTATTAGGTTGGTTGTATAGTAAGCATTTTATAATACCATTCTATTTCCTAATACTTAGTGTATTGATATTTATGACACCTGATTTCCATAATCTTTATGGTATTATTTGTCTTATAGTGTTTGGATTTACATTTTTAACAAGCAATTTTGAATGAGGTAATATAAATGGAAGATGAATTTATGGATAAGAATAATAGAAAAAAGTTCAATAAAGCGTTCAAAAATTTAGTGTTTAGACCTAATATGAAAAATCTTGAACATATGCAATTAACATTAGCAGAATTGAAAGCAGATGGAGAAATAGATCAGGAATGTTATGACAAGCAAATGACAAGATTGGATAAAGTTTATGGAAGATTAGCAAGAAAACAGAAAAAAGATGAATCTCTAATGAGGTAGATTTCTATGATGAATTGGATATTATTTGGATTTAATCTAATCGGTATTACATTCTGGGTATTCTTTATGCTTAGAAAATTAAGACGAGAAACATTTATTATTATTTTGAATAAGGATAGAAGTGTGAACAAAATAAAAGTTATTAATCCGTCAGAGAAAACTTTTGAATCTGATAAGAAAACATATAATATTGTTGGTAGTGATAATAATAAGATACATTACAGAAGAAAAGATGTTATTATTTTTGAGTATGGTAAAGCAGATAGTATAAATGTTCTTGATAAACAAAATAGTAGGATTGACGCAGATACTTTGTATTCTCTATTACACAATACAGAGATTATAAAAATGAACCAGAGTAGTAATCCTTTCTTCAATATTGAACCTAAGTTTTTGATATTGATTGCTATTATAGGGGTAGGATTGTTTATAGCATACACAGGTGGTTTCTTTGGCTAAACAAAAGTATAATCCGATAGAGGACTATTTTGCTGATAGACAGGAGAATACGAGTAATGACGAACCACTTTTTACTGCTGATGATGAAGATATAGATCTTAAAACAGAGGTTAAAGACGCTGAAATTAAACATATTGCAACTTTGAAATATAATGATTTGTTTTTACAAGAAATTGGTGTCAAACCTGTGTATAGTGCATATATTAATAAGTATTTAAGGTTAAAAGTCAGTAAGGATAGACAGAGTAGAAAAGAAGCAGTAGAAGTGCGTAAGACAGCACAAGAGTATAATGAAACAAGTATCAAAGATAATTTGCGTAAAGGGTTGGGATTATGATAACATTATATAGAGGTAGGCGTGGAAAAGGTAAGACAACCACGATGGTAAAAGACGCCTACAACTATTTTTGTTATGGGTGGAAAATCTATACTAATATGGATAAACTTGGTTTTCCACACGAACAATTATCTGTTGATGATATTGTTAATCTTCATAAATCTGATATTGAGAATTGTGTGCTTATGATTGACGAAATACAAGCAATCGTAGATAATAGACGAGGAATGAAGAAAGAGAATGTAAGTATAAGTAATTTCTTTTATGAAATTAGAAAAAGAAGTATTGTATTATTAGCTACAACACAATTTAGTAGAAATACAGATTTAAGGTTTCGTGACCAAGTGGATATTATAGCACACCCAAGTATGTTACCTGAATATCCTGTCGTAGAATGTGTTTATACCGATTTAACAGCAACAGAAGATAATGTAGGTATTATTAGTAGAAAAGTAATATATAATCCTACTGAGGTATTTAAACTCTTTAATACAAATGAAAGGGTAAAGTCGGTTAACGCTTAACTACTCTTTTATGAGTTCCTTTCTTATGAACCCTACTTCCATCTTTCTTTTTTATTTTATAATTGTATTTATAAGTCGTAGAACTACCTCTTTTAGATACTTTTGATTTTACAACCTTTAAATGTTTTCTTGGAATCTTTAACATAGAAATAGTAAATATGTTATTATTTATAAAGATTATGAAAAACCCCCACAAAAATGCAGGGGAAAACTTATTGGAGTTAGGTGATTCCTTTAAAGTTATAATAGTAATTATAATGGAATATATAAACTTTTCTAATTTTAGGTGGGATTTTTGCTGAGAAGTGAAAAAATTTGTCGGAAACGAATTTTAAATTGGAAAAATGTAGAAAAAAAGAAT
>SKJH01000069.1 GCA_007116005.1 Bacilli bacterium
AACCCCACTATTTTCTTTTTCATTTAACATCACCTTTCTATCTTTTAAAATTTTTATATAATAATTATATCACAATATACCTTTATAGCAAGTGTTTTAGTAAACACTTTACACTTTTAGTTATCTCCAATTTTATGATTATTAAAACAACAAGTTATGTTATAATAAATTATAATGAGGTGATGACATGAAATTAATCAATTTAAAAGAAGCAGAATTTAAAGAATATGCATTAAAGCACCCACAAAATAATTTTCATCAAACAGTTGAATGGGGAATTCTAAAAGAAAAAAACGGATGGAAAATGCAACTGTTAGGGTTAGTAGAAAAAAATAAAATTGAAGCAGCATGTATGATATTAAAGAAAAAAACTACATTAGGAAATATATTTTATTCACCAAGAGGTTTTTTAATAGATTACAAAAACTACAATCTTTTAAAAAAATTCACAGAAGAAATAACAAAATACGGTAAAAAAAATAATGCTGTTTTTATAAAAGTAGATCCTTATGTACCATACATAAAAAGAGATATCGATGGAAACATTAAAGAAGAAGGTTTAAAAAACGAGCAAATAATAGAAAATTTAACAAGTTTAAACTACAAACATAAAGGTTTTAATTTGAATTTCGAAAACTTGCAACCTCGTTGGATGTTTACATTAGATTTAAAAAACAAATCACTTGAAGACATAATGAAAAATATGGAATCTAAAACTAGACAATTAATAAGGAAAAATATAAAAAGAAATCTTATAACAGAAGAATTATCAGATGATAATCTAAGCGAGTTTAAAAAAATCATGACTCATACTAGTGAAAGAAGAAATTTTATAGATAGACCTTTTTCTTATTATAAAGACATGTATGAAGTTTTATCTAAAAATAATATGATTAAGTTTATAGTAACGAAATTAGACATTAAAAAATATTTGAAAACTTTACAAGATGAAAAGAATAGTCATGAAGATAGTATTAAAAATAAGGAAGAAAAGATTAAGAACAACGCTAAAATAAATATTGATAAAACTAACAAATCTATTAATATATCTAAAGAAAAAATAAATGCTCTAGAAAAAAACATTAATGATATTTTAAAAACACAAAAAGAACATGGAGATTTTGTGGTACTTGGCGGAATATTATTTATAATATATGGTGATGAAGTTTTATCATTATTTGGTGGTTCATATAAAGAATTTATGGACTATAATTCTTTTTATACAACAAATTATGAAATGATAAAATATGCTGTAGAAAATAAATATAAAAGATATAATTTTTATGGTATATCTGGAGATTTTAATTCTAAAAACGAATATTATGGATTATATGATTTTAAAAGAGGATTCGGTGGAGAAGTTACAGAATTAATAGGTGAATTTGATTTAATTATAAATAAACACAAAATGTTTTTGTACAATCTATTACTAAAATCATACTCATATTTAAAAAAAATAAAATCTATAATTAGAAAGGGTAAAGTATGGAGTTTAAGACGTTAACAGAAGAAGAATTTAAAGTTTTTTCTAATAATCATAAATATAAGAATTTTTTTCAAACAATAGAAACTGGTTTATTAAGAGAAAAAGCTGGATTCAAAAAACATTTTGTTGGAGTAATTAAAAACAACAAAATAATTGCAGCTTCTTTATTAGTTTCTAAAACAGCGTTTTTAAAAAAGAAAATGTTTTATGCACCTAGAGGTTTTTTAATTGACTTTGAAAACATTGATTTATTAGAGTTTTTTACAAATAATGTAAAAAAATATGCACAATCAAACAATGGATTATATATAAAAATAGACCCCTATGTTCCATATAAAGAAAGAGATCTTGATGGTAATATAGTAGAAAATGGATTTAACAATCAGCAGATTATCAATAATTTAAAAAAATTAAATTTTAAACATTATGGTTTTACCAAATATCACTACAAAACAGAACAAGTAAGATGGATGTTTGTTTTAGATATAGAAGATAAAACAGAAGATCAAATTCTAAAAGAAATGAAACAAATAGCGAGAAGAAAAATTAAAAGAATTAAAAAAAGCAACTATGAAATAAAAGAATTAAAAAAAGATGAAATTGACATTTTTTCAAATATTTTAAAACAAACCGGGAATAGAAAAGGTTTTAATTCACAAAGTTTAAATTATTTTAAAAATCTATATGATATTTATTCTAAAAGCAATACGGTTAAATTTTTGTTAGTTAAATTAAATCTGGAAAATTATAAAAACATTCTATCACAAAACAGCAAAGAAAAAGCAGATGATATAAATAAACTAATAAAAACACATGGTAAGGAAATAGAAATCTCATCATCTGTTTTTATAACATACGGAGATGAAATCATTTATCTTTTTGGAGGAAACAAAGAAGAGTTCCTCACTTTTAACGGACAGTATGCTCTTCAATGGGAAATGATAAAATATGGTATTAAGAACAATTATAAACGATTTAATTTTTATGGTATATCAGGAAATTTCGATCCCAAAGACTCTCAATATGGAATTTATAATTTCAAAAGAGGTTTTAATGGATATGTAGTAGAATTAATAGGTGAATTTGATTTACCAACAAGTTATTTATATTATATCTATAAAATATTAAAAAAAGTAAAAAGAGTTATAAAATAACTCTTTTTTATCTGTATAATGTTAATGGATTAAACGGTACACCACCGTGATAAGGAATTCCTCTAAATGCACCAAAATGTAAATGCGTACCAGTAGACCATCCGGTATTTCCCATAAGACCTATAACTTGTCCTCTTTGCACTTGTTGACCAACAGCGACATATCTTTTTGAAAGATGTGCATATACAGTATAGAATCCATTATTATGATTAATAATTACTTGATTACCACCTAACGAAACAAACGCAGACTGATGTACCGTTCCACCATTTGCAGCATATATTGGAGAACCATGGCCTGTACCCGCTATATCTACACCATCATGCAAAGTACCCCAACGATATCCAAAATGACTTGTAATTATATATGGAGTATTTGTAGGCCATGCCCAGATATTTTCATCTCCTACTATAGTAGGACCAGTAGGACTAAATGTACCTCTAACCTCCACCCTATTTATAACAGGTCTTAAATTTTCATAATTTGTTACTATAGCAGTTATAATTTGACCATTTTCATATTTTAACTTTTGAGTAACTCTTTGCAATCCATTTGATCCTTCCTGAGCAACTGACATATAACCAAATTGTTTTGTATCATCATATTTTATTTCTGTTTTATATTTTACTTCTTTATCTTCTATAACATGTTCTTCTTCAATAACACTTATTATTGGAGATATTAACCCAATTTTAACCCTTTGACCAACATATAACAAACTATTTTGATTATTAAGATTCGGATTAACAACTAAAAACTCTTCTACACCAAGACTATTATCAAAAGCTATAGTTTCTATTGTGTCTCCAGGTTTTACAATATACTCATCAGGTTCTTCTAAATTACCAAACAATAAATATCTAGTTAACTCTATATCATCAACAAATATTTTCTCATCACTGGGAATCAAGGCTTCTCTTATAGTTATTTCCTCTTCTACATATAAATCTTCTAATCTTCTTCCCGTAGTTGTTATTTCCTCAATCTCATCTTCAAGAAATTTATTCAATGTTTCTTCTGGAACAAATGCCTTTATTGTATTATTAACAGACGTCTCAAAATAATCTTTATTCAATACATTTATTGTAATCGGTTCTTCTTTATGTATGGTTACTATATAGCCCTTTATAGTAAACGGTTTTTCATCTTTAATTCTATTATATATTTCATTTTCTGTTAATATATTTTTAGAATACCCCATATATTTTCTTATATATAAACCTTGGGGTAAATACACACTATCTACATTACATTTCTCTTTCAACTCTTTTTGTTCATTATTTATAAAATCTTCTAACGCAGATCTAGATCTTATAATTCCTATTCCTTTTCCGTCTAAATAAACTCTATATAATTGCTCTGGATGTTCTTTAGCGGTTATTCCATCTTCAAAAATAGGTATTAATGCAAAAACTGAAAAGAATATTGTAATTAATATTCCAGTAATTTTTTCTTTAATACTCATTAAATCACCTCATTTAGGATGAATGTATTATATCATATTTTTTATAACTTTTCTATTTTATTAACTATAATTTGATACTTATTCATTCTCCTTTCAACTTTTCCACCAACATATATTATGTCTCTTTTATTTAAAATACTAATATCCATATAGATATTAGGAAAAATAACTAAATCTATATAACCAAACTCATCACTACCATTAACAAAACACATTTTATCATTATTTTTAGTTTGTATTTCCTTAATACTTTCTACAAAAAGAATAATATTTATAAATTTATTAAAATAATTTATTATATTATTTGTATCTATAATATTATCATATTTACTTTTATATATTGTCACAGGATGTTTACTTAAATAAAAACCAAAAACTTCAAATTCTTTTGATAACAAAGTTTCTTTATCAAACTCATCAAATTCATCCATAATAGGTTTTTCAACCAAAGAATCATCAATTTCCTTTATAAGAGAAGCATAATTTATAGCTGAATCTATATTTTCATATAATGTTCTATGATTAAATCCAAAATCACTAAAACAATCTGCATCTATTAAACTTAAAATTGTTTTTTTGTTAACAGAACTTCCATACATCCTAGCAACAAAATTAAAAAAATCAGTAAAGTTACCTTTTTTTCTTTCCTCCATTATATCTCTACATGCAATACCTCCAACATTATTAATAGCCGCTAAAGAGAATCTTATTCCAACACAATCTCTTTTATACTTATAATCACTATCATTAATACATGGTTTTAAAATGTTTATACCCATTTTTTTGCATTCATCAATATATTCTTTTGTTTTTGATTCATTACCTATTGAATTAGTTAAAAGAGCACTCATAAAATACTCACTATAATGTAGTTTTAAATAAGCCATTTTAAACGCAATCATTGAGTATGCAACAGAATGAGATTTATTAAATCCATAGTTAGCAAATTTCAATATTAATTCATAAATTTTATTTGCATCTTCTTTAGAAATTCCTTCTTTAATACTTCTATCTATAAACTTTTGTTTTTCTTCTTCAAATATTTCTTTTTTCTTCTTACTCATAGCTCTTCTTAAAACATCTGCTTCACCAAGAGAATACCCTGCCATTATATTAACAACTTTCATTATCTGTTCTTGATAAATAATTATTCCATAAGTTGGTTTTAATACATCAATTAATGCATCGTGAATATATTCTATTTTTTCTTTATTATTTTTTCTTCTAATATAACTATCAATATTTTCAGAAGGACCAGGTCTAAATAGCGCTATTGCTGCCACAATATCATTAAAACTATTTGGTTTTAACTTCTTTAAAAAATTTTTCATTCCATTAGACTCAAATTGAAATATCCCTTCAGTTACACCATTAGAAAATAATTCTAAGGTTTCTTTATCATCAAGTGGTATATCACTAAATTTTATGGATTTACTTTTGTTTATATCGCTTAAAACGCTATCGATTAAAGTTAAATTTCTAAGTCCTAAAAAATCCATCTTTAATAAACCTAATTCCTCTAGATGTTCCATTGAAAATCCACTTATATAATAATCATCATATTTTTGTAAGGGTATATATGAATCAAGTTCTAAATTTGATATTATTATTCCTGCAGCATGAGTTGAAATTTGCCTTTTTAACCCATCAAGTTTTAAACTTATATTATATAAATTACGTAATTCTTTATTACTATTCAAATAATTTTCTAGATTTTTATTTTTAAGCGCCGCTTGAAGCGTAGTATTAAACCCGATATATTTACATATTACATCTAAATGTTTAGTTTCTATATTTAAAACTCTTCCAACATCTCTTAATACTTGGCGCCCTCCTAATGTAGTAAATGTTATTATAGGCACAGCCCTTTTTTTTCCATATTTATTTATTACATAGTTTACCACATCTGCTCTTCTATTTGATTCAAAATCAATATCTATATCAGGCATACTGACTCTCTCAGGATTTAAAAATCTCTCAAAAAATAAATCATACTTTATAGGATCAACATCTGTTATTCCAAGAGAATATGAGACTAAAGAGCCAACAGCACTTCCTCTAGCATAACCCATTATGTTGTTTTTTCTTGCGTATTTAATAAAATCCCACACCACAAGAAAATAGCTGTTAAACCCCATATTATCAATTATATTTAATTCATGTAACAGCCTATCATAATAAACTTTCTTAACCTTAGTGTTTAACCTTTTATACAATCCTTTTTTACATAATTCAAATAAATATTCTTTTTCACTAAAGTTATTTTCAACATTATATTTTGGCAACAGATACATATTAAAAGAAAATTCAACATTACATAAGTCACTAATTTCTTTTTCTTTATAATAATCACTTTTTACACAATATGATAAATAACAATTTTCATTGATTAAATAATCATTAATATCTTCATGCTTTTTACCATCTCTTATTAAATATACATACTTTAAATACTCAATATCAAACTTATCTAAACATAATATTTCATTAATAAACACTAGATTATCTGTTATTTTACTTTTTTGTTTATTATCTTCTATATCTAAATATCCTAAGTATATATTTTCATATACATTTATTAACTTATTATAATATTTACTACTATTAGTTATACATATTAAATTATCAGAATACTTTTTCAAATCTTCTATATCTAAAGATTTATTTTGTTTTTCAAAATTCAATCTTGTAAGGTTTTGATATCCCATATAGTTTTTTGCATACAATAAAACTATATTGTTATCTATTACTAATTCTAAACCTATAATAGGTTTTATATTATTTTTTTTGCATTCTTTATAGAATTCCATTACACCATACATATTAGAATCAGTTATGGCAATGGATGTAATATTTAACTCTACACATTTGTTAATCATTTTTTTTATATCACATAAAGATGATAATAAAGAATAACTAGTTTTAACATATAATGGTATGAACTTCATAATTATCACCTCTAAGTTCAATTTTACACTATCTTTTTGATTATTTCAATTGACTTATAAATAATAGTATGATAACATTTATAAAGCAAGAAAACTTATTAACGAGGAGGAATATGCATGGCAAAAACAACAGATAGAAAACCATTATTTGGAAACAAACGTTCACATGCTTTAAATGCGACAAAGAAAAAACAAAGTGTAAATAAACAAAAAGTTACAATAGATGGAAAAAAAGTAGTAACAACGGTTAGAGAAGCAAAAAAAAATAAAAAGAGTGCATAAGTACTCTTTTTATTATATAATTATAGTGGTGAGTAATGTGAAATTTAATTCTAATATTAAAATAAAAGAATGTAGGAAATTTAAAGATAGACTGTTAGGTCTAATGTTTAAAAAAAATATTGACTACGGAATAAAAATACCAAATTGCAATTCTATACATACATTTTTTATGTTTAATGAAATAGATATATTTATGTGCGACAAAGATGATAACATATTATACACATATTATAACGTTAAACCATTTAGAATAATATGGCCTAAAAAAAACATTAAAACAATTTATGAAATACCAATAAAAAATAGATGAAAATCTATTTTTTATAAATATAAGCCAATTAGCAGATATAGCGCTGCTAATAATAATCCAAACAATCCTAAAAACAAGTTTATTTTTTTATCTCTATCTATTTTATAATTATATAATGCAGCACTACTTTCAATAATTATAAGAGGAACAATCATAGGAGTTACAAATAAGTCTTTATTGATAATAAAATCTAATAATAAAAGGGAGATAACTGCAACACAACTTATTGAATAGCCATAATTAATTGCGCGAAGTTTTTTTATATCCTCCTTATTAACATCTTTCTTTTTAGATACTGTCTTTTTACTCATAAAACATTTCCTTTCTTATATCCTATATTAATTATATCAAGAACAAAAAATCATTATAAATATAGATAAGCATTTGTCAAGTTGTGTATGTTAACATAAAAACAGATAAATCTATTTTTATTTTTCAAAATATTCAACACCTATTGCTCTTCTTACTTTTTTTAAGGTTTCACCCGCAACTTTCTTTGCTGCATCAGAACCATCTATTAATATTTTATATACTTCATCTAAATTTTCTTCATAATACTTTCTCTTTTCTCTTATAGGTACTAATATTTCTTCAACTATTTTATATAAGAACATTTTAACCTTTACATCACCTAATCCACCTCTTTTATAATGAGCTTTCATTTCATCTAAATTACTATATTCAAGGTTATATTTTTCGAAATGTTCGTCTTTACAAAATGCATCTAGATATGAAAATACAACATTCCCTTCTATTTTACCTGGATCTTCCACTTTTATATGATCTGGGTCTGTATACATATTCATCACTTTTTGTTTAACAACATCTGGAGTATCAGATAAATAAATACAATTACCTAATGACTTGCCCATTTTAGCTTTACCATCTGTACCAGGTAATCTCTTACATATATCATCTTTCGGTAATATAGCTTCAGGCATAACTAATGTTTCACCATATAAGCTATTAAACGTATTAACTATTTCCCTCGCTTGTTCTATAACTGGGACTTGATCTACTCCAACAGGTACATATTTGGCATTAAATGCTGTGATATCAGCTGCTTGACTTATCGGATATGTTAAAAAACCTGCAGGTATGCTTTTTTCAAAACCTCTTTGTTTTATTTCATCTTTTACTGTTGGATTTCTTTGTAATCTAGATACAGTTACTAAATTTAAATAATACATGTTTAACTCAGATAACTCTGGTATCTGCGACTGAATAAAAAGTGTTGTCTTCTTAGGATCAATACCTACAGATAAGTTATCTAATGCTACTTGCACAACATTTTCTCTTACTTTTTCTGGTGTTTTTGCATTATCAGATAAAGCTTGAAGATCTGCAATAAACACAAACTGTTCATATTTGCCTGAATTTTGTAATTCAACTCTATTCTTTAAAGACCCTACATAATGGCCTAAATGAAGCCTTCCAGTAGGTCTATCTCCTGTTAATAAAATATCTTTCATAATATCACTTCCATAATATAGATTATAACATAAATTATATTATTTATGCCACTTGTAAAGTACAATACACAAAATTAATTTAATAATTATGATGAAATATTTACTTTAGAAATTTTAATTGATGGACTACCAAATTGTTCACTATTAAAAGTCAAATCATTACCAACATCTTCAATATTTTTAAGTAATGTTTTAAAATCAGTAGTCATAATAAATGGTTGTAAAGCATCGGTTATTTTTCCATCTTCTATTATATACCCCATAGATTGTAAAGATATATTACCATTATTAGGATTAATACCAGCGTGTGTACCTGTTACCCTATTTATATATAACCCATATTTCATATCCCTTATTAAATTATCAAAACTAATGTTGGAAGGTTTTACATACATATTTCTAACACCTGTTTCAATATCACTTATATAACCATTACCAGTTGATTGTGTTTTATCTTTTTTTGATGACTTTAAATTATATAAATACATCTTTAATATTCCATCTTTTATTATCTCTTTATAAATAGTGTTTACAGCTTCATCATCAAAAAGTCTTTTACCACATAATTTTTCATTGTTCGGATCTTCTATTAAAGTAATCTTATCACTAGCTATTTTTTTATTTAATTTATCCTTAAATATTGATTTGTCTTTTTGTACTGAATCAGCATAAAAGAAAGGTAATATAGAGGAAAATATATCCGATACAACATCTGGGGAAAGAATTACTTTATATTCTCCAGACGATATAACTTTTGAATTCAATCTTTTTATTGCCATTTTAGCAACTTGGATTGTCAACACTTTTTTAGACAGTTTTTATCCGAAAGCTTTTAAGTGTTTAATAACTTATAATTAACTGGTGTTTCATAATTTAATGAACTATGAATTCTAATGTTATTATACCAATT
>SKJH01000057.1 GCA_007116005.1 Bacilli bacterium
AATTTCCTTATGCAGTTGGTTACTTAAATTATGATTAACTTATGATAATGTCTTAAGTATTAACTTTTGAAAATGTCTCAAATTAATATATAATATGTCACCGAGGTGATATTATGAGAAAGGTGTTTTGAAAGGAATTAAACAATAATGAAAAAGAAAAGATTAACTGTTGAAGAAAGAATAGAAGGACTATTACCAAAATTACAAACTAAAAGATATTGATAGAGCTATTACTTCTACAATATCTAGAGAAATTAAAAACAGAATAACTTCAAATAATAAACCAGAATGTTGTTCTAAAACAAATAGATATTCTTTTATTTGTTAAATATTCTAGAATTGGAATTGATATGTTAATTGATGAAATTGAATATTGGAACTAATATTTAAAAAACAAAAATCAGCCGATACTTCATATTTTAAAAAACATTGAAAATGTGTTTCCTAAAACTATTCAATCATTTTATAAATATGTTAATAAAGAAATCTATAAACTAATTAGAAAATAGTTTATAAAGAAGAAAATAATTTATACATATTGATAAAAAAAATATAGTCAACTTCTTTTCATCATGTTTTTTTTCTTCTTATGAAGTATATTTTACTCTTTTTTATAAAAACCACAAGATTTAAATTGAATTTTGCTATTGAATTAATATTAATTCAATATTTCGAAAAAATTTCCAGAATCAAAATACAATATACCTTTTTTTCCACCTAATGAAGGCAAAACTTTGTTATAATTATCAATTTTTTCAAAAGTATACAAAGTCAAATACACATAATTACCATCTGTCATAGTAATAAACATTCTTTCTTTATCAATTTCATTTGGGCTATATTTTATTTCAGACATCTTTAATAATGTTGTATCACATAAATTCTTCATTTTATTAATCAATTTATACTCTATATCATAAGATATTTCATTTGTTAATATTGGAACTTTAAATTTATCATCTACTTTTTTTCCATTACTTAAAATAGTCTGATTCGTATTTTCATTATAAAATAATGGTTTATTTTCTTCAACAGTAATGTGTATCTCACCAAAGAATTTCTTTTTTACCTCAACATTATAGACCAAAGGTTTTTTCAACAACTGTTTTTTTATCTTATTTTTACTAGTAAGCAAAAAACTAGGATAATTTCTTATATTGGATATATCTATTATTTTTTGATCTGATAGGTATACATTGTTATATATATATATATTACTAATTGGTTTTGTTATTATAAAAAAAACAAAATAACAAAGAACACATAAGAATAAGAATATTAATAATAATTTAGTATAATTAATTTTTTTTCTTTTTTTTACAACTTTGTTATTTTGCATATTATCTTACTCCCAATTTATAAATTCTTGTTCTATTAATAATTCTATATCAAACTTTTTCTTAACTTCATCTTTCACATATAATATTAGATCACGAACATCTTTTCCTGTCGCATTTTCATAGTTAATTATAAAATTTGCATGTTTTGGACTAACCATTGCACCACCAATTTTATACCCTTTTAATCCACACTCTTCTATTAATCTTCCCGCAAAATCATTTGGAGGGTTTCTAAAAACACTGCCACAGCTTGGAAATTCTAGCGGTTGAGTCATTAATCTTTTTTTTCTTCTTTCTTCTATTAAATCCATTATTATATCCTTATTACCATGTTTTAGTACAATTGTAACTTCTATACAAATATAACCAGGATTTTCTTGTAAGAAAGATGTTCTATAATGAAAATCTAAATCACTATTATACAAAGTCTTAATTTCTAATTCTGGGGTTAATACTTTTATTTCACTAACAATATATCCCATATCAGATTTATATGCACCAGCATTCATGTAAATCGCACCACCAACTGTACCAGGAATTCCTGTTGCAAATTCAATTCCTGTTAAACCCATTCTTGAAAGTTTATGTGCAAGTATCATCAAATTATATCCAGAGCCAACTTTTATTATTGTATCTTTAATATGTAAATCATTAAACTCATCAAGTTTAATGATTACACCATTATAATCTTCATCATTAAATACTGTATTAGAGCCATTTCCTAAAATTTTATATTTTATTTTTTCACTTCTTAATATTTTTATTAACTCTATTAACTTTTCTACACTTTTAGGATATACAATATAATCTACTTTTCCTCCAACATTGAAGGTAGTATATTTACTCATTATTTGATTTGTTAATACTTTACCTGTTTTTTTATTTTTAATAATTCTATCCAAATTCATAATTATCTCCCGTTTATAAGCTTTTGAATTTCTTTATATATTCTTGATGCACTATCTTTAGTGGAAACATCAGATAAATTTTTTTTGATTTTATTGTATTTAGTTTTATCATTTAACATTTTATCTACTGTTCTAATTAATAAATCACCATTTAATTCCTTTTCTTCAATTAAAAGCGCTGCTTCTTGTTCTAACAAATCAACTGCATTTTTAAATTGATGATTATCAGTAACATGAGGGCTTGGAATTAATATAGTTGGAATACATAACGCTGTTATTTCGCTCATAGTGGTCGCCCCTGCCCTTGAAACCATCAAATCTGCATTTTTCATAAGACTAACCAAATCGTCCACATAAGGAACTATTTTTATATTGTTTGCAAGTTTTAATTTCTTAAATTCATCATAATAATTTTTACCAGTTATAAATAATACCTCATAATCTTTATTATTAAATAGTTGCAACATATTTTTCATTTTATCATTTATAATTTTCGATCCTAAAGATCCCATAACAATTAAAACTAATTTTTTATTTTCAGATAATCCAACACTTTTTTTATTCAAAGGTTTTTTACATAAAGCCTCTTCGCTACATGGATTACCAGTAAAAACTATCTTTTCTCTACTTTTATCCACATAATCTATAGTTTTTTCAAACGATATAGCTACTGTATCTGCGTACTTTAATAAAAATCTATTAGATAATCCTAATACACTGTTTTGTTCATGTATTAAAGTTTTATGCCCTAATTTTTTAGCAGCATAAACAACCGGACCAGTTACATATCCACCTACACCTATAACTATATCAGGTTTAAACTCTTTTATTATTTTTTTAGATTCCTTTATTGCATCAAGAAAATATTTTATAACTTTTATATTATTAACAGTTAATTTTCTTTCAAAACCTTTAACCTTTATTCCAGTATATTCTATACCATGATTAGGAATTATGTCTTTTTCCATTCTATCAGTTGTTCCAATATATAATATTTCAGAATTAGGTTCTTTTTGTTTGATTTTATTTATTATTGCTAAAGCAGGATAAATATGTCCCCCTGTTCCACCAGCACATATAATAACACGCATATTATCACTCCTCATATAATTATATCATTTATAATTACATACATGAAGATTTTCTTTAAATTTAAAAAAAATAATGATATTCATTTCAATTACCACAAAAATTTTTATACTATATATAGTATAAAATGCTTTCATTATTTTTCATAATACATAATTAAACTACTTATATTATAAAATTTAATTTGCAACACATCGTACCGAAATGCCATGTGCATATGAATAAACACCTCGTTCAATAGTGGAAACTTCTGAATATAAGTAACGTCTCCAAGCTTTAAAATCATCAGTATGTGATGAAGACCACCAACTTCCATATGAATCTTCAAAATAATGAGAACCACTAGCGTCACGTAAACCAGTTGGTAATGCGGTAAATCTACTACTATTAGTTCCGTTCCAATTAATATCATCTTTTAACTGATCACCTTGATCTGTGCCTCTTGAATATATATTATTAACCTCTTTTTTTTCAAGACCTAAATATCGTTCTAAAATAGTCCATTCATCATCGTTTGGAATATGCCACCCATCAGGACATAGTCCTTGACTTCCTTCTTCTTTTCTTTCATCCATAGCACTTTCCCACTGGTATAACACTTCTTTTCCCCAATCCGTACTATGTATTTTACAAGCATTAAATGGAGCAATACTATTCCATTCATTTTCTAAACATTCATTTTCAGTGTATCTTAAATTTTCTCCCATCCAACATTGATCACCAATTTGCACAATTGTATATTCATTATCATCTCTTTTATCAACAAAAACACCAGTACAATCAAATTTTTCGTCTAATAACACACCATTTTTCCTGAATTCTTCTAACAAATCTATTATAATGGGTCTCAATCCCAAAAATATTGCTCCTAATATTGACATAAATATTATTGTCACTATAATCATTAGCACAATTTTTTTTACCATCAAATCACTACTCTCTATTTACAAAACTTTAAATACAGTCATTACAAAAATACTCACTAATAGTTTTTATATTTTTTAAATTATACCATAATCCGATTTAACATTCCAGTACATCTTAATATGCTATGTCTAATTGACATTTTTCAACTCTTGCATTGTACACTTCAAACAAAAAAACATGTCTAGACTTTTATCTAACCTGTTTTTCATTTTGTTATTTGATATATTTTTATGTTTTTATTACCATACTTTCTGCTTTTAATACATTTTAAATCACCATATTGTTCTAACAAATGATCTTTTTCAAACTCACAAATAACTTGTCCAGAATCACTTATGATACTATTTTCATCAATAAATTTTAATGTATGTTCTATTACATCCAAATCATATGGTGGGTCTAAAAATATTAAATCAAACTTTATTTTTTCTTTCTTAAAACACTTTAAAGCACTTTTATAATCTCTTAACATAACAACTGATTTATCTTCAATATCCAAAGTTTTTATATTTGATTTTATTACTTTAACAGCTGATAAATTTTTATCAACAAAATATACAATTGTGGCACCATTACTTATAGCTTCTATGCCTAATGATCCAGAACCAGCGAACAAATCTAAAACAATAGAATCTTTAACGTTACCTTGTATAATAGAAAAAACAGATTCTCTCACTTTATCCATTGTTGGTCTAGTCCCTGTTAAATTATATCCTTTTAATTTTCTGGATTTTAAAAAACCACTTATAATTCTCATATTATCACTCCTAAATAATATGTTTAGTACAATCCTTATCATTTAACAAACACGATATTTTTTTGTTTAAATTCATAATTAAATAATCCAACTCATTTTGGATGGTTAAATATTTTTTTATTTCAGGATTATTATACAACTTTATTTTAGCCTGTTTTAATTCTTCAATATTATCTGATGCTTGTTCAAATTCCATTAATAATGAGTTTATATTTTTATTAGATTTAATGATTTTTTTTAAATTATACATTTCTTTAATTTCTTTAGTATCTTCTAATTTTTTTATTATATCATCAGTTTTAGTTATTATATTTTCCATATTATCTCCTATTTAAAAGCATCCATAAACATTTGTACAAACTTTAATCTATCTACAAAATTTTCGATTTTATCCTCTACATTAAGTTTATATACACTCTTCATTTCTTTTACTAATGAATTATAAACTCCAGGGTCTCTATTTAATTTTTTGTACCAATAAGAATTTGTTCTCACATACTGATGTAATACCTCATTATTAATTAATTTAAATTGAGTCTCTAAATTCATTAATCCTCAAACCTTTTATAAAGAGGTCTTGGTTCATATGCTGGTTTTTTAGTTTCTTCTTTTTTTGTTATATCCTGAAATAATGTTATAGCTTTTTGTATACCATCGATATTTTTCCTTATTGTATCTACATTAACGCCTTTTAAGGCCGCTAAAATTTTTGCCCAAGAATAATCTGAATCATCAAATTCATCTTCTCCTTTATATTTGTTCCAAATATTGTCTTTTTCACCATATAAATCCCATATTTCATAAAACTTTTGCCAAGTCATTTCATCTTTTTTTACATACTCAATAAGATTAGGGTTTTTCTTTACAAATTCCTTAAAATCATCTATTTTAGACATAATATCACCTATTATAAGTCTATGCTTTTAAAATAAATATTTTACTTAGAATCTATATCTTTTAAAAAATCATCTATTGTTAAAATTTTTTTATCTATCTCATCTAACTCTATTCCTTTATTTACAGACTGTTCAGGTGTTTCATTAGTATTATTTATATCATCAATCTTTGAGAGCTTTTCTACTTTAAAAGCTTCTAAAATGTTATTTTTGGAGATATTACTTCCAGTACTATTTTTATCCATTATAGACAATTCAGAATTCTTAATACGTGTAATTTTATTTTTTGTTTTTATCCCCAAATAATCCCTTGTATTAATTAATAAAGCCGAGATAACCTTATGAGGATTTGTTTTTACTTCCCTTATCATCAACGTTCCTTTTCTTGCCCTATTACCTTTTTCTAATTCTTTTAACTTTACTCTCTTACCTGTTCCTTTATCAGTTATAATGGTTATATTTTCATCTGTTGAATCTACTAATAAACCAGAAACTACAAAATCATTTTTTAAATTTATAGCCTTTATTCCACCAGACCTAATACCAGTATTAGTTACTTCATTAATATCAAATCTTATACCATAACCATTATTAGTTATTAATATAACATCTTGTTTTTTTAAATACGATACATCAGAAACTTTATCATTAGTTTTAAGTTTTATATTGATTAAAGGTTTTGAATATCTATTAGCTTTATACTCGCTTAATTTTGTCCTTTTTATCATTCCTAGTTTTGTAAATATTGTAATATCTATATCAGAATCAAAATCATTAACAGGCATTGAACAAACAACATTTTCTTCTGGTTTTATTGTAATAATATTACTAATATGTTTCCCAAGTTCCTTCCACTTCATATCAGGTAATTCATGTACTGGTATATATAAATAATTACCTAAATCAGTAAATATTAGTAATGTATCAAGGGTATTCATTTCATAAAATCCTATTACATAATCATTTTCTTTTAATAAAGTTTCTTCTTCATTTGATGCCTGATAAGATCTGTTTGAAACCCTTTTTACATAACCATCATTCGTTACAACTACTATTACATCTTCTTTTTGAACCATTAAAGTAGTATCAATTTTTATTTCACTTATTTCCTCTTTTATTTCTGTTAATCTTGGTGTATTATATTCACTTTTTATCTTTCTTAATTCATCTTTTATAACACTTAAAAGCTTAGATTCATCAGATAATATTAATTTCAAACCTTTAATTATAATATTTAAATTTTTAAGTTCATTTTCTAATGATGTAATATCTGTATTTGTAAGTCTATATAATTGCAATAATACAATTGCTTCTGCCTGTATATTAGTAAAATCATACTCTTTAACCAAATTATTTTGTGCATCAGACTTGTTTTTACTTGCTCTAATAGTTGCAATTACATCATCTAATATACTTACAGCTTTAATTAAACCTTCCACTATATGAAATCTTGCTTTAGCATGTTCCAAGTCAAACTCTGACCTTTTAGTCACAACTTCTTTCTGATGTTCAATATACGCATCTAGTATGTCTAATAATCCAAGTAACTTTGGTCTTCTATTCACTATAGCTATAATATTAAAATTATAAGAAACTTGTAAATTGGTATTCTTCAACAAATAATTTAAAATCATTTCTGAATCACAATTTTTTTTAACCTCAATTACAACACGCAATCCTTCACGATCAGACTCATCTCTAACTTCAAGTATTCCATTTATTTTTTTATTAATTCTAATTTCATCAATTTGACGAACTAAAGTAGCTTTATTAACTTCATAAGGAAGTTCAGTAATAATAATTTGTTCTTTCCCTTTGCTGTTTTGTATATTTGTCTTGGATTTTATTATTACTCTACCTTTTCCACTTTTATATGCCTCTTCTATTCCTTTTACTCCTTCTAATATACCACCAGTAGGAAAATCCGGTCCTTTTATTATATTAATTATTGTATCTAATCTACTATTTGGAGTATCTATTCTATGTATAGTAGCATCTATTACTTCTCCTAAATTATGAGGCGGAATGTTTGTAGCGTAACCTGCACTTATACCTGTAGTCCCATTTACTAATAAATTTGGATATTTTGCAGGTAGTACAGTAGGTTCTAATAAAGAATCATCATAATTAGGTGCAAAAACAACTGTATTTTTATCTATGTCTTTTAGTAATTCACCTGCTATTTTAGACAATCTTGCTTCAGTATAACGCATAGCAGCAGGGCTATCACCATCAATAGAACCATTATTACCATGCATATCAACAAATGTTTTTCTAACTTTCCATTCTTGACTCATCCTAACCATCGCTTCATAAATACTAGAATCACCATGAGGGTGATATTTCCCCATTACATCACCAACAGCTCTTGCACTTTTACGATATGGTTTATCATAACTATTCTTTTCTTTATACATAGAATACAATATTCTTCTTTGAACAGGT
This sequence comes from Bacilli bacterium, assembly GCA_007116005.1. GTDB lineage: Bacteria > Bacillota_I > Bacilli_A > RF39 > UBA660 > SKJH01. Next base: position 8,363 of record SKJH01000057.1, read on the forward strand.
TTTAATCCATCCCTAACATCAGGGATCGCTCTATCTTGAATTATATATTTGGAATATCTACCAAATCTTTCTCCCATTAATTCTTCTAAACTATAATCATATATTTTTTTTATTATGTCTTTCATACTATCACCTGATATAATTTTACCATATTTATATAAAAAAAATAACACTTTGTGTTATTTAGTTGTTTTTGGAGTTGATGTTTTTTTTGTACTAGGCTTTTTTTCTTTTGTTTCTTTAACATCATTTTCAGATTTTATTTTTACAGGTTCAGGTTTATATTCTTTACCTTCTAAAGCATCTTTTGATATAGAAACTAAATTTTTAAAAGTCTCCGGACTATCTATTGCTATTTCTGATAACATTTTTCTATTTATTACAATTCCTGCTTTATTCAACCCATTTATAAACTTAGAATAACTTATAGCGTTTTCACGACATGCAGCATTTATTCTTGTAATCCATAATTTTCTGAAATCTCTTTTTCTGTTTTTTCTATCTCTAAAGGCATATGCATTAGAATGCATTACTTGTTCTTTTGCAGTTTTAAACAATCTATGTTTACTTCCAAAATATCCTTTAGCTTCCTTTAAAATTTTCTTTCTTCTTGTTCTTGCAGCTGTTCCACCTTTAACTCTTGCCATGTTCTAACCTCCTTATTTATAACTTACTGTTTTTAATCTTTTAGCATCAGACTTACTTAATACAGAACCTTTTCTATTTTTTCTATTTATTTTACTGCTTTTCTTTCCGGTATTATGTCTACTACCAGGCCTTCCAATACTTGTAGGACCAGCTGCTCTAACATTTAAAACTTTTTTTGTTCCTTTATGTGTTTTTATTTTTGGCATATTAATTCCTCCTTACTGTTTCTTTGGTTCAAGCATCATTATCATACTTCTAAATTCAAATTTGGGTTGTAATGTAACTTCACTTATATCACTTAACTCTTCTGCAAATCTTTTTAAAACATCTTCACCAAGTTCAGTATGAGATAATTGTCTACCTCTAAATCTTACTGAAGCCTTTATTTTGTTTCCTTTTATTAAGTGTTTAGAAGCATTTCTTACCTTTGTTTCGAAGTCATGTATATCTATTGTAACAGATAATCTAAATTCTTTTGTTTCAACGCTAGTTTCACGTTGTTTCTTATTGTTTTCTTTTTGTTTCTTCTTTTTTTCATATTTGAATTTTTTAAAATCCATTAACTTACATACGGGCGGATTAGCTCTTTCATTAATTTGAACCAAATCAAAACCTGCATACTCTGCTAAGGTGAGAGCATCTTTCTTTGACTTAACCCCCAACTGTTCTCCTTTCGGACCAATAACTAATACTTGTTTAGCTCTTATTTGTTCATTAATAAACAAATCTTTTTCTCTTTTAGATATAATAGGCACCTCCAATAAAAAAGTGAATATACAAATATATCCACTCAAAAGCCATAACATAAAAAATATTAAAAATAATATAATCATTTTCGGCTTATTACCCAAAGCTATAGCAATCGGGTGAGATAATATATCTGCTTTCCTTTTAAATATATGTAAATTATATATTAGTTTATTAAAAAAGTCAACAAAAAGTTACTGTTAAAGACTTAAA
>SKJH01000080.1 GCA_007116005.1 Bacilli bacterium
ATAAAGAATTATTAGGTGAAGCAATTGTGTATGATGAAATATATAAACAACCAAATAGAAAAAAATGTGCGCTACTTCCTTGGAGGGGAATAAAACCGCATTTAAATTAAAAGTAGTAAGGGTGGTTTGTTGTATGAAAGAAAGTATTGCAAAAAAAGATATTGTATATTGTTCTATAGTAAAAATTGAAAATAATAGTAGTATTATTGTTATTAAAAATGAAGTTGGCTTTTTAATGGGCACAAAATTTATAAACAAAGATTTAGAAAAATATAATTTGTTAAAAAAAGATTGTTATAAAGATTATAATTATCTTTATAACAATATTGGGAACTTCTTTGCGGCACCACCAATTTTTTTATACCCAGAAGATAAAAAAGTAATATCAATTTTTGAAGCAAGAGAACTTGTAGAAGAAAAAAACAAACAACTAGAGTTAACAGGTACTATAACTATAGGAGAAAAAGTTAAGAAAAAGAATTTTTTTAAAAAGAATATAGATAAAAGATAATTAGTTTATGACTTATTATCTTTTTCTGCTATAATAAGTACAGGTGATGATATGAAGATAATAAGAGCTAATGAAGCTATTAAATATGAAAAAAATAATCAATGTACTGTTTTTGAATACCCATTAGACGATCCTGACATAAACTGTGCTGTAGGAAAAATAAATGGTAGATATCCCAAAAAAGGTTATTGTATGAATGAAAAATGTAAAGAATTAATATATGTAATAAAAGGTAGTGGAAGATTAAATAAATCTGATATGACAATTGATTTTAAAGAAAATGATGTTATATTTATTGATTCAGGTGAAAAATATTTTTGGGATGCTAATTGTACAGTTATAATGCCATGTACACCATCTTGGTATCCTGAACAATATAAAATTGTGGGTAATTAACGTAAAAAAAAATATATATAGATATATATATTTTTTTTTGTTATAATATATTTGGGTGATAATGTGAAGAAAATATTATGTATAGGAAATGTATCTTATGATATTACAGTTCCGTTAGATAACTATCCAACAGAAAATATAAAATATAGAGTAGATGAAAAAATAGGTTGTGGTGGAGGCCCTGCATCAAATGCTGCTTATCTTCTTGGTAAATGGGGAATGAATGTCTCTTTTGCGGGTGTGATTGGAAAAGATGATTTAGGAAAAAAAATAATAGATGAATTTAAGACAGTTAGTGTAAATATAAAAAATGTTGATATTGATAAAACACACGACACTACAATAAGTTTTATAATTGTTAATAAAAGTAATGGTAGTAGAACAGTTTTTTCTAATAAAAAAGATATGAAATTATCAAAAAAAGTTAAAATGAAAGCGGATGTTATATTAGTAGATGGACAAGAATTTGAAGCAAGTGTTGATATAATAAAAAGAAATCCTAACGCAATTACTGTAATAGATGCTGGTAGTGTAAGGTGTGAAGTTGTTGAGCTATCTAAGTTGGTAGATTATGTTGTATGTTCTAAAAATTTTGCAGAGGATTATACAAAAATTAAAATAGATGTAGAAGATAAGACAAAAATAAATGAAATATATGAAAAAATGGAACAAGATTTTAAAAATGTAATTATTACTCTAGAAGAAAAAGGTTGTTTATACAAAAAAGACAATATAATAAAGAGAATGCCAAGTATTGATGTAGAAGCAATTGATTCTACAGGAGCAGGCGACTTTTTTCACGGAGCATTTGTTTATTGTTTGGCAAAGGGGTTAGATATAGAAAAAACTGTTATGATATCTAATATTACAGGTGCATTATCAGTTACTAAAGTTGGATCTAGATTTTCTGCGCCTGATATAGAACAAGTTTTCCAAGTGTATAATAAACGTGTTTAATGATTTGTTTAGTATAGATACTTTGCCAACTTTAGATTTACATGGTGAAATAGGACCAATTGCAAGAGTACGTATAAATGATTTTATATTAGAAAATTATAAATTAAAGAATAAATATTTAGTAATAATACATGGAAAAGGAACTGGACTAGTTAAAGATGTAACGTATAAAACTTTAAAACTAAATAAGTTAGTAAATGAATATAAACTATATTATTTTAATGATGGATGTACTATTGTAAAATTGGAAGAAAACAATAAAACTAACTAATACACTGAATAAAATAATCAGTGTATTTTATATAGGAGGTATATGTGGATACAAATATAAAAGGTACTGTTAGAGAAGTGTTTTACAAAACCGAAAAAGGTTTTATGGTTGGAATATTCAAAATAAATAGTACAGATGATAAAGAATTAAAAAAATATATTAATAAAACATTAACTTTTTCTGGTAACTTTCATGAATTATTAAGTGGTTATGATTATATATTTTATGGTGGTATAGTAGAACACCCTAAATACGGAATGCAATTTAAAGTTGAACATTATGAAAAACAAATACCAGAAGAAAAGAACGCAATAATCGCATTTTTATCATCAGGAATTTTTCCTAAAGTTGGACTTAAAACTGCTACAAAAATAGTAGATAAATTAGGGGATAATACACTTGATCTTATATTAGAAAGTTATGAAAATTTACTTTTAGTACCTACTATTACTGAAAAGAAAGCAAAAATGATACATGA
>SKJH01000119.1 GCA_007116005.1 Bacilli bacterium
AAGCAGGTGTAGATGATAAAGTAATAGATGAGAAAGGTGTTAGTGATGAAGGTATGGTTATAGATTTTAGTGATTTAAAACAAATAATGATGGAAGAAATTGATGAAAAGTTTGACCATGGGTTTGTAATGTATAGTGAAGATGAATTTAAACCTATATTTAGACCTTTAATAGGTCAAAAAATTATATTTGTACCTTTTATTCCAACAGCAGAAAATTTAGCTAAATATTGGTTTGAATTAATTGAACCAAGGTTAAAGGAAAGAGGAATAAAACTAAAACATGTGAAGGTATGGGAGACACCAACATCAACTGCAATATATGAAGGGGGCAATTAAAATGATACAAAGATTAAATACTAACTGGGAAAGTGTAAGTATAGAGAATATCATTGATAAATTAAACGAAATCATTGATAAATTGAATGAAGGTGAATGAGGATGGTAGTTAAACAACTAATTGAAGGATATCCAAAAGAAAAAAGAACAGCTAGAGAAGATGGAAGTAGTAAGTTAAGAATAGCTGAAATGTTTTATGACACAATACAAGGTGAAAACTTTACAGGGGTTCCTGCTACTTTTATGAGAATGCAAGGTTGCACTTTAAATTGTGTATGGTGTTTTCATGAGAATACAAAAATACAAACAGCTTTTAATGGTAAAAAGAAAATAAAAGATATAAAACAAAATGATATATTATTAACATTAGATAAAAAAAATAATATTGTTGAAACACAAGTGAAAAAGATTATGAAAAGAAAAGTAAATATAAAAGATAATATTATAAAATTAATATTAAATAATAAAAAAGATACTCCATTAGTTGTTACAAAAGAACATCCAATTTATGTAAAAGATAAAGGCTGGACAAAAGCGAAATATATTGAAAAAAATGATATAATTATAGGAATTGAATCAACACAATTAGTATCTTATAAAATGAAAAAAAATAATCCTATGAAGAAATTAGAAATAAGAGAAAAATGCAAAACCACACAAAAATATTTAAGACAAATTGGTATAATGAAACCATATGAGAGAACTGAAAAACATAGGCTTGTTCAAAGGAGTTATAAATTAGGAGAGAAAAACCCTATGAAAAACCCAGAAACAGTGAGAAAGAATGCATTAAGTCATTTTAAAAAAAAATCATCACTAGAAACAAAATATGAACAATTATTTAATGAATTAAATTTGCCCATAACATATATAGGCAATAATAAACTAGCAATTGGCAATAAAAAACTGGGATATAGATTTCCTGACTTCCTAATTGATGGAAAGAAAAAACTTATTGAAGTTTATGATACTACATTTCCTTGGTATGCTAATTATGGAAAAAGAGAGAAAGGTACATATGAGAGAGATAGAATAAATCATTATAAAAAATGTGGATATAAAGTAATATTCTTGACTGAAAACGACCTAAAAAATAAACAAACATTACAAGAAAAACTATTTACATATATATTTAATGGGTATGTAGTTACAGATATAACAGATAAAATATCAAGAAAATCATATGCTCAGTTATTTGGTAATTTAAACCAAACTGAAACAAAAGTGTTTAATTTATCATGTTATCCATATAATACATATCTTGCTAATAATTTATGGGTGCATAACTGTGATACAGTTGAAGTGTGGAGGCAAGGTAATCCGTATAGTGTTGATGAATTGATAGAGATGTGTGAAGAAAAAGGCCTTATTAATAGATGGAGAGAAGGACAACATTTAATATTAACAGGAGGAAGTCCGTTAATACAACAAAAAGCATTAGTTGAGTTTATTCATAAAATAAGAGAAACATATGGGTTTAAACCTTATATTGAAATAGAAAACGAATGTGTATTAGAACCAAGTAAAGATATGTTAAGTTTAGTTGATTTATGGAACAATTCACCTAAGTTATCAAATAGTTGTAACCCATCTACATTAATGTATAAACCTGACGTATTAAAATTATTAAATAATTTAGATAATAGCTGGTTTAAGTTTGTTATTACAAGCCTTGATGATTGGGAAGAGATTAAAGAGAAGTTTATTGAGCCTGGTTTAATTAGTAAAGAAAAAATAGTTTTAATGCCAGAAGGAGTTACAAGAGAAGAATTACAACAACATTATGATATTGTCGTTAAATTAGCAGTAGAAGAAAATATAAGAATGACAGATAGATTACATGTAACGATATGGAATAAGAAGACAGGTGTGTAATATGAATGAATTAGAGGACTGGTTGAGGCGATATGAGCATTATCAGTTAAGTTCAGTAGCAAAGACAGAATTAAGAGAAATATACTGGAAGGTGATTAACAATGGATAAAATATCAAAAATAAACTCAACTGAAAAACATAAAAAGAAGAAATATAGTTGGCAGTATATTGAGAAAGCTGTTAATGATTTATATTTAAAAATTGATAAAGATAAATATGTTGGTATTTATGGTATCCCAAGAGGTGGTTTAATATTAGCAGTTATGTTAAGCCATAAATTAAATTTACCAATATTAACTCATGAGAATTTTATGAATTCAAAGATTTTAATAGTTGATGATGTAAGTGATAGCGGAAATACAATTAGAGAACATGCAAAGCTTTATAAAAATGATGTAGTAACAATTCATTGTAAAAGTTGTTCAACTTTAAAACCTACATATTATTATGAAGATATTGATGAGAATGAATGGATAGTTTATCCATGGGAATAAAAACAAAATATTTATATATTAGTTATGTAATTATAATTATAAGGTGATGCAAATGCTAGATAAAACAAAAACAAATAAAGAGATTGGAGAAAAAATATATAACCATTTAAAACAAATTAAAGTTCAAACCCCTTACACAAAAAATAATGAACCTGATAAAATTAGGTTAATAGAAGCACATTTTAAATCAATAATGGAAATAATAGGGTTAGATTTAACAGATGATTCATTAAATGAAACACCCAAAAGAGTTGCTAAAATGTTTGTGGATGAATTATTCTGGGGATTAGAACCAGAAAATTTTCCAAAAATTACAGTTGTTGAAAATAAAATGCAATATGATGAAATGGTTATAGAAAAGGATATTAAAGTTGCAAGTTGTTGTGAGCATCATTTTATCCCTATTGTAGGTAGAGCACATATAGCGTATATACCTAATAAAAAAGTTTTAGGGTTAAGTAAATTAAATAGAATTGTTGAATATTTTAGCCGAAGACCTCAAATACAAGAACGGTTAGGTCAACAAATATTCCATACATTATGCAATTTATTAGACACTAATAACGTGGCAGTAGTAATAGAAGCTGAACATTTTTGTGTTAAACTTAGAGGGGTAGAAGATATTAATTCAACAACAATAACATCTAAATTAGGTGGAAAATTTATTGAAGAACCTGAGTTAAGGGCTGAATTTATGGGGTTAATAAAATGAATGAAGATAAAGTTTTAGGAAAAAAAGTGGGTTATTGTTCAAAATATAATCCAGATTTATTAGTATTCGTCCCAAGAAAAGAAAAAAGAGATGAAATTGGAATAACATCTCTACCATTTATTGGGTTTGATTTATGGAACCAATATGAAATTTCATATTTAGATTATAATGGGAAACCTGTAGTAAGAATAGCAACACTAATATATAATGCAAATACAGATAATATTGTAGAATCAAAATCATTAAAACTCTATTTTAATTCATTTAATATGACACATATAAAATCAGATGATGAATTAAAGAAGATTATCGAAGACGATTTAAAAAAGGGGTTAAATGACCCATATTTGCAAATCGTTATATACAATATCAATGAAAAGTTTTTATTTTCAAATGAACCAAAATACAGAAATATTGATAATTATGATATCAATACAAATATATACCAAGTTGATAATAATTTATTAAAAAAAATTGAAGGTAATAATGAGCAAATGTTATGTAGTGATTTATTGAAATCAAATTGTTTAGTTACAAAACAACCAGACTGGGGGAGTGTTTATATTTCAATTATCCCAAATGGGTATATGATTGATGAAATTAGTTTATTAAAATATATTATAAGTTTTAGACAACATAATGAATTTCATGAACAATGTATTGAAAGGATATTTAATGATTTAAATAATTTACTTAATCCAAAATATTTATCAGTTTTTGGTAAATACGTTCGAAGAGGAGGAATAGATATAAACCCTTATAGAGAAAAATACGATACTGGAGTTTATAATAAAATGAAAAATTCAATATTTTATAGAGGGAGTAGACAATGAACAAAATACTAAAAGAAAATAAACTTGTTTATATTCCAGCTATTTTACCATCAAAAGGGTTATTTGAGCAAAAAAAAGGTTTTGATTATTCTCCTAATTTTTGGAGTAATAATGCAATTTGGGATTATAATATAATGCTTATATCTGCATACCATGGTAAAAGTATTGAAAATGTTCATGATGAATTTGGAGTAAAAGATGATGTTTTTATATTAGGAGATAGCGGGGGGTTTCAATTAGTTACATTAGGTGGGAGTATATCACCAGAAGAAGTTATCAAATGGCAAAAACAAAATTGCAGTGCAGGGTTAATATTAGACAGACCACCATATCATTTTGGGGGAAATGCACAATTTTCAGGGACACCTACAAAAGAGTTTTTTAATGAGTGTTTAAATATAAAAAAAAATAATGCAAAAGTTGCATTAAAAAATAAAGAAAATTTAATTTTATATGGGGTTATACAAGGTGAAACATATGAACAAATGTGCCAATGGTATGAGGAAATGCATAATTTAGAAAAAGAATTAAATATTGAATTTGATGCATGGGCTTTATCTCCCAAACCCTCTGACAATCCAATTAAAGTTGCATTATTTGCAATTTTATCCCAAGAATATAAAATAAAAAAACCTATGCATATTTTACAAATAAGTGGTGGTGGTGGAATTTTAACTTCTGCTTTTTTTAGGAATATGATTCAAGAAACAGTTACAATAGATTCATCGTCTTATTCAGGAGCATCAAGATATGGGCAAATCATTTCACCTTTAAATATACCTTCTTGTATTCCTATAGGTAATAAATTAGAGAAAAATAACAAAAAAGGATGGTTTTGTGATTGCCCTGTATGCAGTAAATTAAATATGGATTTATCAACTATGACAGATAAACATTTAGGATATTTAGATATTCATAATTTGTACCAAATAGCAAAATTAGTAAAATATGCGGATTATATTTCACAATTTGATGATATTATTTTAACAGAGGCAAAAAGAGAAGGTCAAAGATGTTATATATCAATTGAAATGTTAATATTTTATAGAGATAATGGATTTAGTAAAACTATGGTAAAATATTTAGAATATTTTAAACAATCAGAAGATAATAAACAAAATTCACTATTTGATTTTTAAAATGGTAAAAAAAGAAATATATGATAAATGGGTTAAAAGGTTTGGAATCGAAGCCAAACAAGCACTTGATATGCAAGAAGCTGCAAGTCAATTTGAAATTGAATTAGGGAGAATATTTTTAACTGATATTATTACACATATAAAAAATAAAAGAATAATTTTTTTATCAAATGAAGATTGGGTTTTATATACACCTAAACAAAAACAAAATATTATGAAATTAAATTCAATAATATCAAAAAATAAAAAAGGAAGTATAATGCTTGAAATATTAGAAGGAATTTGTAAACAACAACAACTTCCAATTATTGAGTTATTAGTTATAAAAGGATTAAAAGCTGAACAATGGTATTATAAAAAGGGATTTGTTAAAATAGGTGAACAAGTTTCAAAATCAAAATCGCCAAAAACAATGTGTAAATTACAAAAAAAGTTATTTAAAATAGGGTTAGAACAATATGAAATTTAATAGGAGGTATAAAAAATGGTAAAAAATGAAGCAGTAGTAGTTTTGAGTGGTGGAATGGACAGTACAACGTTATTATATTATGCTATAAAAAAACATGATGTAGTGTATGCAATAAGTTTTGATTATGGTCAAAAACATAAAAGAGAATTAGAGTTAGCAAAATTGACTTGTAAAAAATTAAATATAGACCATGAAATATTTGATTTAACAATTTTAAATAAATTAGCTCCTAGTGCATTAACAAGAGATAATATAGATGTCCCAGAAGGTCATTATGAAGCTGAAAATATGAAACAAACAGTTGTACCTAATAGAAATATGGTTTTAGTTAGTTTGGCTGCTTCTTATGCAATGGGTATTGAAGCACAGTATTTATATTATGGTGCACATGCAGGTGACCACGCAATTTATCCTGATTGCAGGAAAGAATTTGCTGAAAAGTTAAGAGATGTAATAAAAATAGCTGATTGGACTGAAGTTGAATTATTATTTCCTTTTATTGATATTGATAAAGGTGATATTGTTATAGAAGGTATAAAATTAGGAGTTGATTATTCATTAACCCATACATGTTATAAAGGGAATATAAAAGCATGTGGCAAATGTGGAAGTTGTCAAGAAAGATTAGAAGCATTTGAAAAGGCGGGTATTAAAGACCCTATTGAATATGAGGTGTAAAAAATGGAAAATGATTTGAATAATTTTTTTAATTTAATGAAAGATGGATTAGAAAAAGGGGGAAAAGAGTATGGTAAGTATTCTTTTTTAAATGATTCAGATGAAAAACAATTAGTAGATATTGAAGAAGAATGTAGAGATATAGCAAATTATGCATTTATGTTATGGTATAAAGTAAATAAATTAAAATCAAAAATAAAATGAAAGAAGCAATATTAATATATGATTTAGAAAATGCTACAATAGGTGATAAACCTAACCCAAAAACCGATAAGTTAAAAGTTTTTGGGTGTTATAGTTATTTAACCGAAAAATACTACTATCTAACAAATAAAGATGATATTAAAGTAATTATTAATAAACATAAATATCTTGTGGGATTCAATAGTTTACAATATGATAATGTTGTTCTCTACCACAATGGGTTTGATGATATAGTTGCATTAAATAAATATGGGGATGCAAATATTAAATTTAAACAAAATATCGATTTAATGCAAATATTTAAACTTAGAGCAGGTGCTATGAAAATAAAAGAAGGGATGTTAGGCGATTTACTAATGAGTTATAGTTTAGATTATATTACAAAACTTTTAAAATTAGTTGATGATAATGGTGGTAAAATAAAAGATTTTGATTATAATATACTAAAAAAAGAAAATTGGACAAAAAATGATGTTAATACAATAACAGAATATTTAAAAAGAGATTTAGATATAACTAAAAAACTTTATGAATGGGTTGAGAATTATTTTGATAATTTTAAATATTTTGTATCAGATAAAGATGTTGAAAATAAAAAATATTTAACGTGTAGTATTAGTGTATTCACATATAAAGCAATTTGTAAAAAATTAGGGTTAGAAGAAGAATATGATAATACTGAAAATAATGAAACTTATGGTGGTGGGTATGTAGCATACCCTGCAGGGGAGCTTTTTGAAGGGGAAATTTATGCTTTAGATTTTAATAGTTTATACCCCCATATTTTTGCACAATGTAATTTATTTTCACCTGCAACAGAAGGCTGGATGGGTAATAATACTTTTAAAATAAGAGGATGTTATAATGATAAACAACTTGGACAAATAGAAGAGTTATTAATGGATTTTTATAGTATGAGAAATGAGTTTAAGAAAAACAAAGATAGCAGGGAATATAGTGTTAAGATTATTATTAATACCAGTTATGGTTTGACAGGTAATTCATCTTTTAGACATTTATTTAATCCTATAGGGGCAGCAGATTGTACGCGGTTAGGGAGACAATGGGTGATACTCGCAAGAAAAATGTTTAGAGATGCTGGATATGATATATTGTACACAGATACAGATAGTGTTTATATTAAAATACCAACAGGTAAAAAAGATGAAATGTTAGAAGTTAAAAACCAAATAATTAAAACAATTAAAGATAATGTTCCTTTTCCACAAACAACTTTTGATATGGGTATAGATGATGAAATAACACATATATGGTTTTTCAAAGGTGGTGGGAATAAAGAAGATAATGAAACAGATGATTTTTATCACGATGAAGATGATTTTATTAATAAACATTATGGTTTATTAAAAAAGAATTACATTTATTTAACAAAAGATAATAGAGTTGTATATAAAAATTTAGGTGTTAAGAAAAAATCAACTTCACAATTAACAAGAGAAATTTTTCAAAATGTAATTATCGAAAAAATAAAAGAAGAGAAAAAGGTAAAATACCCAAAATCATTTTTTAAAAATATAATAAATGAGATGTTAACAAAAGATTTATCATTAGCTGCAACTAGGTATAAAGTTAACGAAGTTAGTAGTTATAAAAAACCATCACAATTACAAGCACAAATATCTAAACAATATGGAAGTGGAATACATTTTTTAATTAAAAATTATAAACTTGGTGTAGGAATTGGTAGTAAATATTGCTCATTAGAAGAATTTAAAAATAATAAATTAAGGATAGAAGATATTGATTTAACGGGTGTATGGAGTGAATTAGCATATTTTATTGAAGAAGAAAAAGAAATGAGTTTAGATGATTGGGGGTTATAATGTTATGTAAAAGATGTAATAGGAAATTGAAAAATAATAATAGTATCGAAAGGGGATATGGTGGTAAATGTTACCAAATACATAAACAATCATTACAAATCCCTTTAATTACTTTAGAGGATTTTGGATTATGAAATGGGACGATATTAATGAGGAAGATATAAAAATATATGAAGGGTTTGTATATCTTATAGTTAATAAATTAAATAATAAAAAATATATTGGACAAAAAAAATTTTATTCTACAACTAAAAAACCACCATTAAAAGGTCGTATAAATAAAAGAATATGTAAAAAATTAGTTGATTGGAAGAATTATTGGGGTAGTAATAAAGAGTTAAAAAATGATATTAAAAAACATGGGGTTAATAATTTTGAAAAATTTATACTTCATTTATGTAAACGGAAATCTCAAATGAATTATTTAGAGATGCAAGAACAAATTCTTAATAATGTTTTATTAAAACCTGATGAATATTATAATAGTATAATACAAGTTAGAATTAGCAGAAATCAGTTAAATTTTAACGATTTCATTTATAAATGAAATTTAAAAATTTAGTTTATTTATAAATGGTATATATTAGAGAATATAAATATTTATATATAACCTTAATTATAATTATAATTATAATTATAAAGGATGTGGTGCCTTTAAAATCATGGAGAATAAAATGAATAAAAAAGAATTAATTGAAATGTGTGAAAAGTTGTATGAAAATAAAGCATACGCAACTTGGTCAGATAAAAAAGGACAGTGGGCAATCACTGTTGAAACTTATGACGCAGATAATAATAGAATGGCTATAATTTTTGAAAGTTATAAAGGGAATTTAGCTTGTTTTGTTGATGGGCCTAGAGATGAAAGAAATGGTGATTTATTTGTCCATTTTTATGGTGATACAGAGAAAGTTTTTGGTGAATAAAATGGATAAAAATCAAATATATATGATAATTGAGTCAGAAAATTTTAAAAAAAGAATGAAAGCAGAATATGCGAGGTGGAACAGATGAGAACAGTAGAAGATTTTGAAAACCATAATGAATATTACAATTACTTTAAAGCCTATATGGAAGGCTTTAAAGATTGTGGTAAATTATTAGGTGTTGAAAAATGAATAACTTTCACACAAATCAACAAATAAACCTTGATAAAAAATCAAGAAACCAATGGAGAGATTTTTATGGAAATTGAAATATCGAACTATGGATACGAACAACAAAATATTTATTTAAATTGGGTTGAAGAAAATTATGACGAATTAAAAGATGATTTTATTAAAACTCTTCCAATTGAAGAGCAACCAAAGACAGACGATTCAGACGAATGGGATGA
>SKJH01000066.1 GCA_007116005.1 Bacilli bacterium
TTTGATAAATATAAACATACTATTATTGATGAAGCTCAAGATTTTGGTGAATTTAATTTTTATGCTATAAAGCAATTAATTAATAACAGTTCATTTAGTATATTTGGTGATTTAGCACAATCAATATACCAATACAGAGGAATTGAAAATTGGGATAATGTTGTTAATACTACTTTTGATGGAGATTGCAATATTAAACATTTATCAAAAAGCTACAGAACAACAACTGAAATAATGGATTCTGCTAATAATATTACTAGTTTTATGGGATTAAATACCGCAGAACCAGTTATAAGACATGGTACTAAAGTTCAGTATAAACAAGTTGATAATAATCTAATTGAGGTTATGCCTAAAATTATACAAAATAACTTAGAAAAAGAATATTCTTCTATTGCTATAATATGTAAAGATGAAGAAGAATCAAAATCTGTTAATAAACAATTAAGAGAATTAGGAATAAATGTTGATAACATTGTTAGTTCTGATACTGAGTACAAAGGTGGCTTATGTACAATTGCTAGTTATTTAGCAAAAGGATTAGAATTTGATAGTGTTATAATATCAGATGCTTCAGAAAATAGATATAGTTCTGATAAGATGATTGATATGAAATTGTTATATGTCGCTATGACAAGACCATTGCACGAGTTAAATATTTTATATAGTGGTGAACTTGTTAAACCTTTGCAAAAGGAATTGAAAAAGACAAGATAATAAACAACAATACAAAATATTGTTGTTTATTTTTGTTGTTGTCGTTTTGTTTACAGAGGGTTATCTATATAATAATACAATGTGATATAATAAATAAATAGGTGATATTATGGAAAATTTATATGGAATTACTCGTTTTAATTTAGAAAAGTATTTTATATCAATTAATGAAAAAAAATTTAAAGCGGAACAAATATATGATTGGATATATATAAAACGAATTCAAAATTTTGATGATATGAGAAATGTAAAAAAAGAAGTTATTAATAAATTAAAAGAAAAATATAGTTTAGAAAAAATTAATATAATAAAAAAAGAGGAAGATATAGGAGTAAAAAAATATTTGTTTGAATTAGATGATAAAAATAAAGTGGAAGCAGTAATAATGTTTCATGAATATGGAAATAGTTTGTGTATATCAACACAAGTAGGTTGTAACATGGGATGTTTATTTTGTGAAAGTGGGAAATTAAAATGTGTTAGAAATCTAAAAACTTTTGAAATGATTGAGCAAATTCTACTAGTAGAATCTGATATAAATGATAGGATTTCACATATAGTTTTAATGGGGATAGGTGAACCTTTTGATAATTATGATAATGTAATGGATTTTATCAAAATTGTAAATGATAAAAAAGGAATAGATATAGGTGCAAGACATATAACAGTTTCTACTTGTGGTATAATACCTAAAATAGAAAAATTTATGAATGAAAAAATGCAGGTTAATTTAGCAATTAGTTTGCATGCGGCAAACGATGAACTTAGAAATCGCCTTATGCCAATAAATAAGGTTTATAATCTTGATAAATTAATAGATATTATTAAAAAATATATAAAAAAAACAAATAGGAGAGTCACTTTTGAATATGTAATGATTAAAGATATTAATGATTCAAAAAAACATGCTTTAGAACTTGTTGAATTGTTAAAAGGCATAAATTGTTATGTGAATTTGATTCCTTATAATGAAACAAGTAATAGTAAATATAGTAGAAGTGAAACTGGCAAAATTTTAGAATTTTATGATATAATGAAAAAGAATAATATACAATCTACAATACGAAAAGAATTTGGTAATAATGTAACAGCAGCGTGTGGTCAGCTTAGAGCTAATAATTAGGAGGATTTATGCAAACGTTTTACTTAACAGATGCAGGAAAAGTTAGAGAACATAATGAGGATAATGTAATAATATTAAAAAATGATAGTAATGAATATTTAATGGCAGTTGCAGATGGTATGGGTGGCCATAATGCTGGTGAAATTGCATCATCAATTGCAATTGACCATTTACAAATCGGATTTAGAAAAAAAGATAGTTTTGGAAACAAACAAGATGCTGTTAATTGGTTAAGAAATAATGTAAATGAAATTAATAATAAAATCTTTAGATATACTGATGAGAATGAAGAAAGTAAAGGGATGGGGACAACTTTAGTAATATCAGTACTTACAGAAGAATATTTGTTATTTGCTAATATAGGTGACAGTTCTGGTTTTGTTATGAAAAAAAACAAAATATTTAAAGTTACTAATGATCATACTTTAGTAAATTTATTAGTTACAACCGGTGAATTAAGTGAAGAAGAAGCTAAATGTCATCCTAGAAAAAATGTAGTAATGAAAGCATTAGGTGCTGTTAATCCAGCGGAAATTGATATATTTGATGTTGATATAGATGTAGATTCAATATTACTATGTAGTGATGGGTTAACTAGTATGTTGAGTAATGAACAAATAGAAAAAGTTTTGAATACAGAATTGTCAATTGAAGAAAAAGTTACTAGATTAATAAAAAAGAGTAATAATAGGGGTGGAAATGATAACATTTCTATTGCGTATTTAATAAAAGAAAGCGGTGAATAAAATGATTATAAAA
>SKJH01000045.1 GCA_007116005.1 Bacilli bacterium
CGTATATAATGTTGAAAAATGGATTGAGGAAGCTATAGAAAGTTTAATAAACCAAACCATAGGGTTTGAAGATAATGTGCAGCTAATATTAGTTAATGATGGTAGTACAGATAATAGTGAAAAGATATGTTTAAAATATAAAGAAATGTACCCAGACAATATTTCATATTTTTATAAAGAAAATGGTGGGGTATCATCTGCAAAAAATATGGGGTTAAAACATATAAAAGGTAAATACATAAATTTCTTAGATCCTGACGATTTCCTTTCTGAAAACGCATTGGAAGAAGTATATAATTTTTTTGAAAAAAATTATATACTTGTTGATTTTGTATCTATACCTCTATATTTATTTGAAGCCAAAACGGGCATACATGGTAAATATAAATATATGGGAGATAAAAACAAGATAATTAATCTGTTGGTAGAACCATATAATTTCGTTTTATCTTCAGCAGCCTCATTTTACAAAAGTGATGTTTTTGAAACTTTAAAATTTTCTGAAAATCTTTCTCACGCAGAAGATTTGGAAGTTAATATGGAATTATATAAAAATAATCCAAACTTTGGGTACGTATGTTCAAATAATGTTAAATATTTTTATAGACAAAGATTTGATAATTCGTCAATAGTAACCTCAGGTAATAAAAGCGAATCAACATTTGTCACCATAGTTAATTTGTTTAAAGGGGAATGTGAAACTAGTTCAAATTTTACTTTTATGAAGGAAATAATGATTTATCAGCTTAAAAATGTAATAAAACACTTAGAAGAAAACATTTTTGTATCAAGAAGTAAGTATGATCAAACGGTAAAATCTTATAAAAACATTATAAACAATATTACTATTGAATATTTGATTAATGAATCTTTTTGGTGTAGGTCCATAGAAGAAAAATTATTGTTTTGTGATTTTTATTTTAATAATCCAAAATATATTTTGAAAGATAATGGCTACATATGTATAGATAACGAATCTATATGTATAAAATTTTTATCGAACGTTAAATTAAAAATTTATAATGTTACTTATGAGGGAGATAAATTGTGTATTGATATATTAACGCATGATTATAATATAGAAAATTTAAAACTATATTTTAAGAATAGCGCTGGTGTTTTATTTAGTCCAGATACTCAAAAAAGCATCAATTCACCATATGATATGAAAATTTCCGACAAAATATTAAGAAAAACCAAGTATTACAAATTCAAACTTCCGTTGGATAAAACTAGTAGTTATGAAATTTATGCTGGAATAAATGAAACCTGCTTGTCTAAAATGAAAAAAATTGTATTTTCACAAAACTGTGCCCTGGGCTTAAATCATAGTAAAATAGGACTCTTTAATAACGGAAGACAAATTTTATTTAATAAGAATAAATCTATATTTAACATCATTCCAAAAAAATCATCAAGAGTATTTTATCTATTAGAATCTACGTTAAGGATATTAAAAAGATATAAAAAATTTGTATGGTTAAGATTATTCTCGTTAAAAAATAAAAAGTTTATTTTAATAAGTGAGAGACCGGAAAAAGCGGGAGATAATGCTGAAGCATTATTTAGATATATATACGGATTAGAAAAAAAAGACAGAAAAAATATATATTTTGCTATTTCGAAGAAATCAAATGATTATAAGAAATTAAAAAAATATGGTAAGGTAATTAATAAAAACGGTCTGCTACATAAATATATTTATCTTAACTCAAAAACAATCGTTACATCTCATATTCATCCTTTGTTTTACAAGCCTTTTGCTAATGCTAAGGAAGATACGTTTTTTGTTGATTTACTGGATTATAAATTATTTTGGTTACAACATGGAGTAACCAAGGATGATATAAGCCAACAAGCCAACAAGTTTACTAGAAATATTTCAAAAGTAATAGTTGCAACCAAAGAGGAACGGAAAGAATTTTTAAAAGAAAAATATTTTTATTCAAATGATGATGTTTTACTTACTGGTTTTCCTAGATTTGATTTATTACAAAATAAACCAAGGAATGTTATTACTGTAGTTCCAACCTGGAGGAAAGGGTTGACTGGTAGAGTCCTAGAAGATGGAAAACATGAAAAAATTGAAGGTTTTGAGAGGAGTGAATATTTTTTAAACTATCAGAAAATTTTGACTAGTGAAAAAATAAAAAAATTATTAAAAGAGAACAAATGTAAACTAAAGTTTCTATTGCATCCTGGTATGTCTGAATACCAAGAGTATTTTGATTGTTTCAATGATAAAAATATTGAGATTATTTATCCGGGTAATGTTAACTATTCAGATATGTTTAAAGAGTCAAAGCTTATAGTAACGGATTACTCAAGTATATTTTTTGATTTTGCATATTTAAAAAAACCATTAGTATTTTTCCAGTTTGATAAAGGAACATTTTTTAAAACCCATTATCTAAAGGGATATTTCGACTATGAAAGGGATGCCTTTGGGGATGTATTAACGACTGTAGAACAAGTAGTTGAAAAAATAGAATTTTATTTTAAAAATGATTTTAAAATGGAGAAGAAATATATTAAAAGGGTAGAAAATACTTTTGAGTTTTTAGATAAGAACAACTGTAAAAG
>SKJH01000024.1 GCA_007116005.1 Bacilli bacterium
AACAAACAATCCTATTTTAAGCAGCGGTGAAATTGGTATCGACACTGATATAAATAGTTTTAAAATAGGAAATGGAACCGATGCTTGAAATGATTTGGAGTATTTCTCAGGTCAAATAGAACAAGATATCGAGATTTTTAATCCAACAGGTGCCTTACAATATCCTTCATCTTTAAAAGGGAATAGATACATTGTTAATTTTGATCCTTCTGAAATTACTGAAGAGGCTGAAGTTCAGATAGTAGAAGAATCAGAGCCAGTTGATAGTGGATTAATTTTTACAGAGGAAAACCTATTAAAAGCTAACATATGAATAGATGATGAATTAGTTGTGGAGAACGGCCTACCTTTAGAAGGATATGATTATTATATTGATGAGGAATATGCGTATGTATTTGGGGTAGATGAAGAAGGTTCATACAATGACGTAATAGGAGTCCATTTTGTGATTGATAGCACATGGGGAGAAAATGGAGAAATAGCAGAATGAGATGAGGGATTGCTTCCTAAAGTAAAAATAGAAATACCTACTTCCTTAGATTATAGCCCCGGTGATATGCTACTTTGTTTAGAAGATACAGTTGAAAATAATAAAGAATCTTGGTATGTTTTTCAAGCAGCTATCACTGGAGAGGAAAGAAAACAAGTAAATCATGCAGTTGCTCATTTAGAAGATTTTGAAAATCCTCATGAAGTTACCTCTGATCAAGTGAACGCAAATTCAAAAGAAGACTCGTTTAATAGAAATGAACTTGTTAATTTTTATAATTTTATGGATTTTATCAAAAAACAGGAAAATCTAATAAAAGACGAGACTACAGAAAAAAAATATGTTGGTAAGTTTTCATTAGATAATGGAATACCAATTATCAATATGGAAGAATATAACTATGAAAAATATGCTAAAGATATTTATAAATTATCTAATCATTTTATAGATAGTTTTGATGCAGCATGAGCACATTCCCTAACAGTAGATACGGAAACTATTGAAAATACAGATGGATGGTTAGATATTGAATATTTAAATAAAAATACAGAGGGTGTTATCATACCGAACGGCGTAGAAGAAGTATACTGAAATTCATTATCAAGCAATTACACTCCGTTAAAAAACTTTAATGCTCCATTAGTTTTTCCAAAAACTCTTAAAAAAATTGAGGATTGAGCTTTTTTCAGATGTCTTATAAATACTCATCCTTTAATTTTACCAGATGGTCTTTTAGAGGTAGGGATACAGGCTCTTGGAGATTGAATATTAAATAATCATCCTTTAATTATTCCAGATACCGTTGAAAGTCTGGGAGGCGGAGCCTTTGAAGGATGAATTTCAAATAATCATCCACTAATAATTTCCAAAAATTTAACAGAGATACCCTTTTTCAGTTTTAGAAGATGAGAAAATAATAACCACCCTCTTATCATACCAAACGGAGTAACTACAATTGGTGATGGAGCCTTTTCAGATTGAATTTCAAATAAACATCCACTTATCATACCAAGTTCAGTTAATAATATTGGGCATAGAGCCTTTAATAGATGAGAAAAAGTTCCCTATATTGAAATACAATCAATAGTGCCTCCAACTATAGCCGGAGGTAGCTGAGGATCTTTCAATAATCAAAATGATGCCCCTATTTATGTACCTGATGAATCAGTAGAGGCTTATAAAACTACAGGAGGTTGAGCTTCATATGCAGAAAGAATTTTTGGAATAGGTGAAAAATACGGCAGTGGACAGGAATAACCTTTATAGTCAAAATGATTTAAATGGTGGAAAATGCTTGCCAAAAGATGTAAAAGAACTTAAAAGTAATTTAGTTTATTTGGCAAAAGCAACTTATGAGTCAAACAAAAAAAGAAAACAATATATTCTTAAAAGCGTCAATAACACAAATAAAGTAGGTGATCGTTATGAGTAACATTAATTATAAAATAGGAAAATATATAGAAGATAAAGAATTTATATCACGAAATACAACTCAAGTTTTTCAGGTTTCCTTAGATTCTGGAACAGAATATATTTCAGAAATGATACCTGTTAACCCTGAAGATATTGGTCATATAAATATGTCTGAACCAGGTTCTAACTCTTCAGCTACTGCTTTTACTTTAAAAATTGGAACAATTCAAGTCATGTCAATGGGATTTAAAATATTCGATTCTAACAACACATTGTTACATACTAGTAGTTTTGCTGGTCCCGGTGATTTAGACACAGAAACAAATATTATGACTAAAGAGGTCCCTCATGATGTTTATGGCTCTGTAAGTGGAGATGACACAAACCCAAGAGCGAATGTAGCCTATATTCAATTTACCTTTAATCCAGCTGGACCTCCTCCATATGATGTTTATAGTGTAGAAATGCTTACACAAAATGTCAATTACTTATATACGGAATTTGATACAGTTTTAGTTGATGATAGAGGTATTATTGTTGGTGGTTCTAAATCTGAGATAAATCTTTTAGATGAAGTCGTAAAAAGTACAAAAGATTTTATATCTAATCAAAAATCTATTGGTGCAGTAAACATTAAAATTACTTATCCAAACCTTTCAGTAAACGAGCTTTTCATAA
>SKJH01000094.1 GCA_007116005.1 Bacilli bacterium
ACCACATAGTGGTCTATTTTGGTTTAAACACAATCTACAAAAGTATCATCTAAACATTTTATAATACATACACAAGATAAATGTATTGTAAAAAATGAATCTGTTGCAATATATTCTGTTTCGTTTGTACAAGGTTTTACTTTTAACACTCTAAATGTAGCGCATTTGTCATCTAATTTTTCTATTCTAAATACATTTGATAATATAGTCTCATTAGGATCTTTGGAAACTGGCATTCTTAAAGGTTTTGTCCCATCAGGGCAACAAGTATATAACGTTATTGGTCTTGTGTTATATATATCCTTAATACAGCATTTCCCAAGAACTTTTTTGTCACAAGTATCTAATAATTTATCACTAGGACGTGCATTTTTTTGAAGTATTAGAATAGTTTTTAATATATCCCTTAAACAATCGCATGACGTACTGTTCATAAAAACACCTCTCTTCAATATAATATATTCTGAGGTGCTTTACATTTGCATAACTAACACCTACAATAAATATGTAAAGTTGATTTTTTATAAAAATGTAGTATAATTATAAGAGGTGATGGATATGCCAATTTATTTTCAGTATATTATAATTGTTAGTGTTCTTTTAATAATAGCTTTGGCTATTATTAAAGGGAGTAAAAAAGACTTTAAAATAGAGGCAAACAAATTAGTAGAGTATCTTGGTGGAAAAGATAATATATTAAGCATGGAAGTTAATTTATCTAGATTTAAAGTTACTTTAAAAAATGTAGAGATTGTTAACAAAGATGCAATACAAAAACTTGGTGCAAGAGGGATAGTTGAAATAGATAATCAATTAAAAATAGTATTAGGGAACAATGCAGAAAGATTAAAAAAATATATTGAAGAATTAAAAAAACAGGATGCCATAAAATAATAGATCATAAAAAAAGTAAATACATAAAATGTATTTGCTTTTTTTTTATTATTCAACCTATTTTTACAAATTCCTCTGTTTTGTTATTTTTTTCGACAAAAAAAGACACTTGAAAATAATATCATATTACCAAGGAGGAATAATTATGATTATTGAAATAATACTAATAAATATTATTTATATTTTATTTCCAATATTTTGTTATTTAATATATGTTACATATCAAAAGACAAAAGGAAGTAGGGTTAATGTTCTGTTTTTTGATTTATCACTTTTATCCGGGATATATTTAGTTTCAAAATATGGAATACTTAATAATATTTTTAATATAATGTTACTTAATATAATTTTAATAGTAGCGTTTTGTAAGAGAAGATATTTATTGTCTGTCTTATTATCAATTTATTTAATTTATCATTATAACTATATTCACCAGTTCAACTTTATACTTTTAGTATTTCAATATTTTACATTTATTTTATTATTTATAATATTTAGAAAAAATAAAACCAATAATTATATAATAGTAATATTTAATATAATAAATTTTACATTTAACCTTATTTACCTTATATTTATAGATAATAAAATTCAATATATTAATATTTTGTTTTATTCTTTAGTATTTGCAGTAATATCTTATTTAATAGTTAACTTAATAGAAAATGCAGAAAATATCATTGAATTAAATAGTACAATAAAAAGATTAGAAAAAGAAAAAAGTTTGAGAAATTCACTATTCAAAATAACGCATGAGATAAAAAATCCAATAGCAGTATGCAAAGGTTATTTAGATATGATAGATACAAATAATAAAATTCAAGTAAATAAATATATTCCAATTATAAAGCAAGAAATTAACAGAACCCTTACACTTATGAATGATTTTTTAAGTTTAACAAAATTAAAAATTAATAAGAGTCCACTTGATATAATTCTTCTAATAGAGGATACTTGTTACTCATTAGAAACATTATTTGAAATAAATAATATAGAATTTGATTATATAATCCCATCTAATGAAGTTTATATAGAAGGGGATTATGATAGATTGAAACAGGTTTTAGTAAATGTTATAAAAAATAGCATAGAGGCTATAGAGAGCAAAAAGGATGGAAAAGTAAAAATGGTTGTAAAAATAGAAAAAACAAATTTAATTATAAAAATAGAAGATAATGGTATTGGGATGAAAGAGGACGTGTTAAAAAGAGTAGGTGAGTCATTTTTTACCACGAAAGAAAAGGGTACTGGTCTTGGTATAAAACTTTCTAATGAAATAATAGGAGCTCATAATGGAAGTATAAATTATAAATCTGAAATTGATGTAGGTACTGCAGCAATAATTAAACTCCCAATAAAAGTTTCTGCATAAGTATAAATTTATCTATATAATAAAGGATAATAGGGATTATATCTTAAGTAAGTTGGTCTTTGATACAATCTTGGGAGTGTCGGATATAAATTGTTATAATATGGATACGGTCTTCTCATAGGCAATAAATAACCTAACGCTCTTTCATTAGTGTTATAACTATCATAATATGGGTAATAATTCATAATTGTCTCCTTTCAAAGTATATTATGTATTAAACCTATATTAGGTGAAAAAAAAGATAGATATTAATCTATCTTATTACATATGGGTTTTC
>SKJH01000068.1 GCA_007116005.1 Bacilli bacterium
AAAAAAAAGTTATAATACAGGCAGTTTTACAATTTTTAATTTTACATCAGGAAAATATCAAAATAATCACTTGAATACATCTAAAATGTAATTAAATTTATATAAAGTGAGAGGAAAGTGAAAAGTATGAATATAGCTTTTGATGCAGATGGCGTTTTATATGATACTGAAGCGTTTGAATTAGAATACGGATCACTCTTTTTTAAGAGTAAATACAATATGGAACTTGTTAATGAAAAAGGTTATGGAGTAAAGGAAATGTTTAATTGCTCACCTGAACAAGAAAAAGAATTTTGGACAAAACACGCAATTAAATATTCTTTATTTTATAAACCAAGAAAAAATGTTGCTGAAGCAATTAAAAAATTACGTTCAGAGGGTTATATTGTGCATATAATAACATCAAAAGCATGGGCGCTTGATAAAGTTAAAGGGAAAATAGTTCGGCTTTTATTTGAAACGGGTTTGAAAATAGATGGGATAGAAGTAGATCAAATCCATTATTGCTCTCTTGAAAATAGTGCGTATGATAAAATGAAAATTTGTGAAAATCTTGGTATTGATTTAATGGTTGAAGACAAAAAAGAAAATGTTAAGGAAATAACTAAAGTTAACAATGTTTTATGTATGAATACTAATAATAATCAGGATTTTGAATGTAATAATATACAAAGGGTTAATACATTTGATGATATATATATAGAACTACAAAAAAGAAAAAATAATATGGATAAGAGTCAATCGATTTTTAATACATTTAAGCCACTATCTAAAGAGGAACGAAATAAACTATCACCAAGTGAATTGAAAGAATATTATGTAAAATTAAGAGAATATATTTCTAGTATTCCTTTTGACAAAAAGAAAATGGAAAAAGGTGAGAGAAATTTTGGGGTTTTATATAATACACTAGGTAAAACCTTTAAAACGAAATATAAACCAGAAGTAATTAATAGAGAATTAATTCCAGAAGAAAAAGGATTAATACTTGTATCAAATCATTTATGTAATAAAGATATGTTGTTAATTTTAAGCGCAATTAAAGATGTTGCTTGGCACCCTTTAATAAAAAAAGAAATACTTGATGATAAAGCTGGGATATTATTCAAGTTAATTGAATCTATATATGTTGATAGAAAAAATCAGAGAAGTCGTAAAGACTCTACAAAGGAAATGGCAAAAATATTACTGCACAATGGAAATGTTTTAATATTTCCAGAAGGAACATATAACAAAACAGAAAACAATTTATTACCATTTGATGGGGTTAGTCCAGTTTATTTGTCACAGTCACTAGATAAACATATTGTTCCGATTGCTATAACAAAAAATTATAATAAAGGGGAACGCCCAATTGTTAGAATATCTGAGCCATTAAAAATTGGTGTAGAAGAAGATTTGGAAGAGGCTAAACAAAAATTATGGCATATAATCAATAAAATGGTAGAGGAAAATAAAAAACATTTTAAGGTCAAAACAAAATAATTAATATACAAAACCGAGGATTAGAGGGGGATATTAGTGATAATAACAAAAAAGAGTTATGATGAAAAAACAAAAATTTTATCAAAACGTAATTTAATTTTAAGTGAACAATTTTTAGAAATGTTAGAAAAATTGAAAATAGAAAATTTAAATATAGCGAGTGTGGGAAATTCAATATCAGCAGGGTATTCTAAGTGTGATAAAATCTTGCCATTTTTAATGCGTTCTAGTATTTATAAATTATCAGATGATATTAATTATTATTCATACGCAAGAGTTAGACGTAATGAGGAAATGAATATTTTAAGATGGTATAACAGTAATATTTTACATAAAGAAATCAATGATTTAAATATTAACGATATTGTAGTTAAAGAAAGTTCTTATGTTGAAAAACATTGGAACGGTAAAATTATTAAAAATTATGAAGAAATGGCAAATAAGAACAATATTGGTTTTAGAGATTTTAATTTGTTAGATAACAGTATTATTATATATAATGGTTTGACAGGAGCTTTTACTAATTCTATGAGAAAAGGATCAGCATCAGATAAAATAAAAATACTTACCACTTTTAAAAAGGATATTGAGGATGCAAAGTTAGTTCTTACTCAAATGTATTTAGATAATCCCAATACTCAAATATATATATGTGGGTTACCTAATGTAATGGGAACAGGAATAATTAGTTTTTTAGATAAGAATATAAAAGATATTTGTAAACAAGTTCCAAATGCTACATATTTAAAGGGTACCATTAGGAATTCATTCTTTTATTTAGATGGTCAAAAAGAATTTGATGTTCATTATAGTCAGCCAGAATATCTTGATCTTTTAAATAATGTAACAGAGACAATGATCAAAAATTATGTTCCTAATATGCTTAAAAACTCTTTGATATGTAGATTGAAAGAATATAGTTTAGAAGTTGAAAGGGAAAGTACGATTTCTAAAGGTTGTGAACTTGCTATTACTAAAATAATAGAAGAGGAAGTAGAAAAGCATATGAATTCTTTTGTTTTAAATAATCAAACTATGCATGGAACTATGGATGAAGTAATGAAATATTACCATAAAAATTATTTATCTACGTTTCCTTGTACACCAAAGGAAAAAGTAATAGGAAAGTTATCAGAAAGTAAAATGATTAAATGAAAAAGGTTGTAATAAAAAAAGAACTGAGTTATAATTAGAAAAATGGAGCGGTGCGTATGAATAACTTATATTTTCAAATTTCAGGTCTTTTTGCCTTAATATTAATCACAATTGTATATTTTTCTAAAAAAAGAGTTGATACTATAGAAACTAGGCTTTATGCTGCCATGTTAATAGTGTCTTTTTTTGCGATTTTTTTCGATATATTAATTATTTATATTACATATATTTATGGTGCAGATGGTGCGATGTTACTTTTGCAAATATTAAATAAATTTTACTTTTGTTTTCTATTGTTATGGGTTTATATTTTTGCGTCCTATATATTTAATGTCTCGTTTGATTTGAAAGAAAAAAACTTTAAATTACATAAATTCTTAAGGTATATTGGTATTGTTATATACATAATATCTGCGATTATAATATTTGTTTTACCTGTATATATTTATGATAAAGATAATATTATGTATTCGTATGGACCTAGTTTGCTTTTTTTATTGATTATGGCTAGTATTCAAATTTTAATGATTACAATCTTTGTCTTAATAAAAGTTAAAGATATTAAAAATAAAAAATATACACCGGTATATATATTAATTATTCTTATGGTGCTTGCTTTAGTTATGAATAGAATAGATCCAGGGGTATTAGTGACTACTGCTATAATTACGTATATCAATTTAGTAATGTTTTTCACCATTGAAAACCCTAATGTTAAAATGATTAATGAATTGAATATAGCAAAAGAGCAAGCGGAAAAAGCAAATTTAGCAAAAACAGACTTCTTATCTAATATGTCACATGAAATTAGAACACCTCTCAATGCTATATTTGGTTTTAGTCAGTCAATTGAAGAAGAAGAAAGTATACCCGATAGTATTATAGATGATGTTAAACATATAAAGATGGCATCTAATAATTTATTAGAACTTGTAAATGGTATTTTAGATATATCAAAGATAGAAGCTAATAAATTAGAAATTATAAATAATGAATATAGAGCTCACAATTTATTAGAAGAAGTTGTAGCCTTAGCTAAAGGCAGAATGGGTGATAAACCATTAGAGTTTAGAACGAATTTTGATAAAAGTCTTCCTGAAGTTTTATATGGTGATCATTCTAGATTAAAACAAATAATGGTTAATTTATTAACTAATGCTGTAAAGTATACTGAGAAGGGTTATGTTGAGTTTAAGGTTAGTTGTGTTAGAAAGAATGATGTTTGCCGTTTAATAATCTCGGTAGAAGATTCTGGTATTGGTATTCCTAAAGAAAAAATAAATAGATTATTTACCAAATTTGATAGAATGGATGTTGAAAAATTTAATTCTATAGAAGGAACAGGGTTAGGACTTGCTATAACTAAAAAATTAGTTGAACTTATGAATGGTAATATTGTTGTTCAAAGTGAATATGGTACAGGTTCTACTTTTACTGTAGCGGTTGATCAAAAAATGGTTGATAATAAAGAATATATAAATTTAGATAATACTATAAAGTTAGATTTAAAAAATTTAAACTTTCATGATAAGAGGGTATTAGTAGTAGATGATAATAAAATTAATTTAAAGGTAGCAGTTAGATTATTAACGAATTATGGTGTTTATATAGATGAAGTTGATAGTGGACAAAAATGTTTAGATAAAATAACAAATGGAGAAAAATATGATTTAATATTATTAGATGATATGATGCCTAAGATGAGTGGTGTAGAGACTTTAAAGAAATTGAGAAAAATAGAGGAGTTTAAAACACCGGTTGTAGCACTTACTGCAAATGCTATTGCGGGTATGAAAGAGAAATATCTTACAGATGGTTTTGATGATTATATTCCTAAACCAATAGATCGTAAAGAATTAAATAGAATAGTAGTAAAATATTTAGAATAATTATATTTATTATATATTTAGGAGGTTATACTATGAATGTAAAATTATTAACGGAAAATGGGGTCGATGTAGAAAAAGGCGTAGAATTATTAGGGGATATAAATACATATAATGATATGTTAAATGATTTTTTAACAGAAGCAGCGGATAAAATTAATAATCTTAATAATTATAAAGAACAAAAAGATATGGATAATTATTCTATATTAGTTCATTCTTTGAAAAGTGATTCCAAATATTTTGGTTTTACTAAATTAGCGGATATTTCATATCAACATGAAGTAGAAAGTAAAAACAAAAATATAGATTATATAACTAATAAATATGAAGAATTAAATGCTGAAGTAAATAGAATTTTAAAATTAGTAAGAGAATATTTAGAACAAAATTAAAGATTGCATAAATGCAATCTTTTTTAATTGTAATAAAGATTTTAAAATACATATATTTTAATTTATCATTATATAATGGTATAATTTATTTAGGAAGGTGAATATATGAATAAGCAAATAGTAAGTATAAAAAATAGAATTTTTGCGTTTATTGGGTTAAATATTCTTTATTCATTTGTCCTTATTACCGCTTTTGGATTAATGTTTTATAACAGTGTTAACTTATTAACAATTGAAATTATATCTTATATTATATCAGTTTCAGTTTCTACATTTTTTTTGTTAAGTAAACAAACTGTGAAAAAAAATAAATTTATTATGTTGAAAGTAGGGTTGTTTATAGTTAATATTATTTTTGTATCATTTTTAATACGTACTAATATATTAGGGGTTTTAATTGTAATTTTAAGTACATTAACTATTATAAATTTTCTTTTAAGTGATGAGTAAAAATTAAGAAGATGATCTAATATAAAAAATGAAGATATTAAAGCTTTGTATTTTCTAAAAAAATAATGAGTGTGGAGTTATTTGTGATGTTCCTTGTGATAATAAACAACTTAATCCAATGGGTATTAGAGAGGGCAAAGATATATGTGTTTTTTGTAAACAATGATTTAAAGGTCCAATTGTTGTGCGTTCAGGCCAAAGG
The DNA here is from genome assembly GCA_007116005.1 of Bacilli bacterium. Lineage (GTDB taxonomy): Bacteria > Bacillota_I > Bacilli_A > RF39 > UBA660 > SKJH01. Next base: position 5,574 of record SKJH01000068.1, read on the forward strand.
TTAATTGCGATTTCTTCTGAAATGGCCAAGAAAATATTGGTGGAAAAACAACCAATAAATAAAGAAAAAAAGAAAATAAAAAGACGAAAATATCAATAAAACTATTTATGATAAAATTAATTTTTGATATGATAGTAATAATGATAGTGTAAAAAGTTTTATTGAAAACTAGATTGATATTATAAAATCTTTAGAAATCATTATTGAAATAAAAAAACTTTAAAAAATATTGAATCATTTATAATAGGCATATTATTTATAATGAAAAGTAGAATTAGCTAAGGAATTACAATCTATATTTTTAAAAGAATTTACAGATGTAGAGTTGGAATAAAACCAAGATCTAGTTATTCAGTTATAATAAGAGAGTTTAATGATAGAACTTCGCCTGGACTTGGAATGTTAACAAAAGGCTCGCCATTATAAAATAAACATACTTATTATAATGCACCTTTTTATATTGAAAATTTAAAAGGTTTTATAGGTGTGTTAGAAATAGAAGGGGAATAGTTGTATTGGAGGCGTAGTAATGAAGTTTGAATGTGATGGTATAATTCATAATCCACTTGGTGGTGGGTCATATGTTTTTGAAAAAGATATTGTTGGATTTTTATTAAAGAAGTTCACTAAAAATAAAATTGTTATAAGTATAGGAGCGCAACCAAACAGTTCACCTCATTTTGGTACATTAATTGTTTTTTCATTAGCGTTTTCTTGTGCTAAAAAGATGAAAGAAATTAATCCAAATATAGATGTTTCAATTTTATTTGAGGTTGTTGATACCGCTCGAAGTGAAACTATAGAAATAGATGGAATAAAGTATCAAAGAAGTTTAAGGAATACAAATAAAATAAGTGAATGTTTTGATGATTATGTAGAAATATTAGAATATTTTAAAGAACAAGATAACATCAACTATATTATAAGGCATCAGAGGGATTTTAATAATCAAGAGTATATATATAAAATTGTAAAAAAATTAATAGAAAATAAAGAAAAGATTGGACCAATTCTTGATCCAAAGTATAATAACTTAAGAATTAGGATTGAATGTCCAAAATGTGGATTATCAGATAAAAATGGTAAATTGATGAGTTTCAAAGGTAATATTATTAGTTCATATTGTAAAGAGCATGGGTATTTCAGTGTTAACATTAAAGAAAATACTGAAAATCTTGAATATAATACACCACTTAGAAATTTAATACGTGGAATGGTTTATGGTATGATTAATAAAGATAGTTCAAAAGAATATCAAATTATGAGGATTACTGGTAGTGATTATGCGGGTTTTTATCAAGAAGAACTGTTATATAAACCAGCGGCTATTTTGGGATTTCCTATTGAAGATTTACCCGTTATTTTGTATGCACCATTAGTATTAGATTGGTCTGGTGCAAAATTATCTAAATCTTTATATGTTAAAGATAATGCTTACAAAGATTTACCAAGTTATTTAATAAATTATAAATTTTAAAAAAAATCAAAGGGATTAGTATGAAAAAAGCAATTTATATTAGTATAAAGCCACAGTTTACAAAACTTATTGAAACTAAAGAAAAAAATTATGAATTTAGAAAATATATTCCAAAGGAGGAAATAGATACTTTATTTGTATATGAAAGCTCTCCAACTTCTGCCTTAAAGTATATAATTAAATTAGATGAAATAATTGAATATCCAACAAAAATATTAGAACCTGGATATGGAAATGAAGATTTTAATAATGGTTTAAAAAAATCAAAATATGCATATAAAATAAAACAGGTTTATATGTTAGAAAAGCCTATAAAATTAGAAGTATTAAAACAAAAACATGGTTTTTCAGCACCGCAAAGTTATGCGTATTGTAATAGATATCAAAAGCTAACAGATGATTTATTAAAGGTAAACCTTATAGAGTTAGTATAATGAAATATAATCTTGGTATAAATGATAGGGCTTTTGATGCTATAAAAGAAAAAAGAAAAAAAGTTGAATTAAGGGTAACAACAAATGAAGATATTTTTGATTATAATAATATTAAAGAAAATGATATTATATTTTTTGAAAACTCAATAGGATTAAAAATAAAATGTATTGTTAATAAAGTTAATTGGTATAGTACTATTGAAGAGCTGTTGTCTATTGAAGGAACAAAGTATACTTTATCTTCAACAGATGACTTTAATAAAGGTGTTGAATCAATCAAAAATATTTCAGGTTATTCTAATGGTATAGATAAAAATGGGATATATGCAATTCATATAGAAATAAAGGAGAGTTTTTATGAAAAATAAAGTTGTGATTATTGGTTGTGGAAATGTAGGAATGAGTTATGCTTATTCTTTAGTAAATCAAAAAACTAAAGTAACAGAGATTGTTTTAATTGATATAAATAAAAATAGGGCTATTGGAGAAGCTATGGATTTAAATCATGGATTACCTTTTGCACCTGGAAAAATAAGCGTAAGTGCAGGGGATTATAATGATTGTAGCGATGCTAGTATAGTATGTATATGTGCAGGTGCTAACCAAGGGGTTGGAGAAACTAGACTTGATTTAGCACATAAAAACTATGAAGTATTTAAAATAATTATAGATAAAGTTGTATTATCAGGTTTTAATGGAATATTCTTAGTAGCAACTAATCCTGTTGATATTATGACACATATTACTTATAAATTATCTAATTTTGATTCATCAAAAGTTATTGGTAGTGGTACCACATTAGATACTGCAAGACTAAGATACTTAATAGGAAAACAACTGGATATAAATACAAAAAATGTTCATGCTTATGTAATGGGAGAACATGGGGATAGTGAGTTTGTTCCATGGTCTAATGCATATGTTGGTTCTACAAAAATGGAGAAATTTTTAGATAAAGAAATTTTAAATGAAATATCAGAAAAAGTTAAAAATGCAGCATATTATATTATAGAGCGTAAAGGTGCTACATATTATTCAATAGGGATGGTTTTAACACGTATTACAAACGCTATATTAGATAATGAAAATACTATATTAACAGTATCAAGTTATATTTTGGAATATGATTTATTTATAGGGGTTCCATCAGTGGTTAACAGAAATGGAGTAGATAGAATCTTTGATATAGAATTAACTATAGAAGAAAAACAAAAATTAGATAAATCAGCAGCCGTTATAAAAAAAGAAATAAATAGTTTAGAATAAAGGGTTACAACATGTAATCCTTTTATTGTTAATTAATGGTATAATATGTATAAGAAGGTGATGTATTATATGAAAGAACATTTAAAGCGATTTGAAAATCATTTAGAAAAGATGGACCGAGAAAAATGTATTCAATATATAAAAAAATTATTAGACAAAAAAGATATTCCATATATATATGAAAACATTTTATCATTAGCGTTAAAAAATAAAGCGTTTAACGGTGTATGGAAAGAACATGCTATGACTTCTATTGTTATGAATTGTATTGATATTTGTTATGAAAAAATAATGGAGACTAAAGAAAAAAGCAATGGGAAAAAAGTAGTAGTTTTATGCCCTGAAGAAGAGCATCATGAACTTGGTGCTAGAATGGTAAATGACTTTTTAGTTTTGTTAGGATATCAAACAACTTATATTGGGTGTAATACACCAGAATCAGATGTAGTAGATGCTGTTAAGACACTAGAACCTGATTATTTAGTAATAAGTATTACAAACCCATATCACTTGTTTAAACTAAAATCTATGATTAGTAATGTTAAAAATATTTATGATGTAGAAGTTATAGTAGGTGGACAAGCATTCACTAAAAATAGATGTTGTAGTATGGTTGGAGCTGATTACTGTATAAAAGACTTTGAAGGACTAAAAAAATTAAAGGGTGGTGATTAATATGCTATCTTTTAATATAGGGTATAAGTTTTTAACATCATCAACATTCCAAATGATTTTAATATCATTAGGAATAGCAATAGGCGTATCAGTACAAATTTTTATTGGATCTTTAATTATGGGACTTCAACAAACTCTAATTGATTCAACGGTAGGAAGTTC
>SKJH01000112.1 GCA_007116005.1 Bacilli bacterium
CTTACTACCACCGTTCTTGTTACAGTATCTGAAGAAATTCCTTCATCATCTGTAACATTATATTCTATTGTATATTCTCCTACTACAAAAGTATTTATTGTATCTCCGCTTACTACAACACTGCTAGTTATATTTTCACCATTAGCGTCAAACGCAAAAAATCCCGGATCAATAAAATTACTTCCGAAATTAATATACATTGGGTCATCCCCAATTAACATTATAGTTGGGGGCGCACCTACTATTAATGATTCATCATGCTCAATAGAATAAGATAAATTATTATCTTCTTCCAATTTAATAACAACAAAAATATTTTCTTTTTCTAACCTATCAACTTCTTCTTGATTAACAAGCCCTAGTGTAACTAGTGCTCTTGTTGTAACATAACTCTCATCTCCAACGGAAGTCAAATTACTCAAAATATTTCTATCATATGATGAAGAATAAAGTTTAGCAGCATCAATTATTCTTTCTGTCACCATTTCTAGTGTTACATCCTCAGATTTATTAATCATTCTTGTTACACCAGAAATAGACACCAACGTTATTACCAGTAATATTGATATAACCGCTATTATTTCAATCAGAGAAAATCCCCGCACCTTGCATTTCCCTTTATATTTTCCCTTCATAATTACCTCCTAATTTTATAAGCACTAGTATAAAAAAACAAACATTTTTTCTAGATAATTTATTTAACATCACAAAATACAAATCAATTCTAAGAACACTAACAAAAAATAAATGTCCATAAATGTACATATTGTGGTTTTTATATTGTGTATTCTGTATTATTTATCATATAATATATATTATATATTTTTTAATAACTTTGTTCAAGTCTTTTTATATTGGAATTAAAAAAAAGAAATTTATATTAATTAAATTTCTTTTTTTAATACATGAATATATCTTTTTCTCCTAATTGTATTTATTAATAACAACTCATTAGCATCTATAATTTCATTATCTACAGACAAATAAATATTATTTGCCCGATAATTTCTAGGAGTTATATCAGAAAATTCTACATTATGTTGTTTATTATTTTTAACGTACCTTATTTCACCAAATTTTTGCAGTATATCAACAAAAGAATTAATATATGAAACACTTTTATCTAAATTTAATTCATAAGATATTTTTAAAATAGTTTTATTTCTAATTGGCTCTACGACATAATGTTTGATATCATTAACAACATACTCAAATTCGTTATCAACTTCTATTGAATTTATTTTTAAGTTTGTATCTTTTAATAAAGACAAGCCATAATACACTTTTTTTCCAACATCCACATTAGCTACATCAACAAAATCATCTAAATTCACAGGATTCAACCTAATTCTAGTGTAATTCCCTATCAACCTTCCGTTTCTAAAGGACTCATTCTCTATATATCTTAAAACCATATTTCGCCCTATATCTTCATCACACACTTTAAATATTATTATATATTGCCTTTTTGCATCGGGAAAAATTTTTTGATTCCTATAGCCCATTCCAACATCAACAAAATGGTGATACCTTGTTATTGTAGTATTATATATATTATTTCTTGTTTCTAGCTTTAAATTATCTAATTTTAAGTGCCTTTCTTTTGTATCTTTATTATTCAAAAATAAATTTACTATAATATAAGTATATCCTTTTTCCGATATATCTTCACCTTTATAATTTAATTTAGTATAATAAACATCGTTAACTTTTAAATTTAATTTATTTATATCAACATACTCATCTTGTCCATAAATTCTATTTAAAACTCTTATTCGTAGAAATATAGTTAAGACTATAGATATAATAATTATAGATAATATTCCTATAATTATTGCTTTATATTCTAAATAATAATATTTAAGTTCCCTTAATTGTTTTCTATACTTCACCTTTACCTTGTCTGTATTAATTCCAGAAGTAAGTTCAAATTCTTCATTATCAGTTATATCTATTTCAAGTTCCGCTATATCTTCTCCAAAATTAAATTTTTTTACATCAAACCCCACAGCTCTAACAAGAACAAGAACAGAAAATACAACTTGTGTTATTACAGAAATCAAATTAAAATCTCTTATAAGTCTAACAGTTTGTGGGTCTAACCCCTCAAACTGTAGTATGTTAAAATAATTATAATTTACATAAAAGAAAACTAACAACAATATATAATATATTAACATTACTAAATATAGCTTTCTGGGTTTTTTCTTCTGATTCATGAGAATGTATATGATAGTAGTTATTGAGATAATTATAATCACAATAAAAAACAGAAAAAAATTTATATATTCAGACGACAATCTGTCACCGAAAAAAAGTTGTCTTCTTTTTATATACTCATTAAAAAAAATTAATATCTTATTAGAGGTGTACGCAATATAAACTATTGCTACAAATAACAAAAAATGAATTTTTTTAAAATTTTTTATTAACAAAGCATAGGGTTTTCTCAATACCATAAAACATTCTCCTATTCTTTATCAATTATACTATAATAAACATTAAAAAAAAAGATAATTTTATTCATTACCTTTTTTACCTATATATTTTTTCTTATTATTCATCATATGCTCAGTCACTTCAGTTTCTATTTCTTTCAACGCTTTTTTTGATATGTTAGATATATATACAACTTCTTTTACCGTATCAATTTTAACCCTTCCCCAAATAATATTAGACTTCACCTTAATATCATTAAATAAATCTGGGGTGATTGAATGAAAGAAGTATCCAAATAAAAGCCTCTTTCTCGCCACTAATAATCTCTTATTAGTTAACACAAGAACGTATGTGCTTATTATATCATATGATTTTTGATTCTTTTGTCCGGTAAAAGCATAACAAACCTCTTCGTTCGGGTTTAAATGTTCCTCAATTATTTTACAATGTTTTTTAATCCTAAAGGCCATTGTTGACGAATATTTATTTTTAAATTCCATTACTTTTTCATATACAGACATTAATAACCCTCTCCTTCTTTAGAATTTATAATAAAATCTCTTAATTTTTCTTTTTCCCTATATCCAGATATCGTATTTATTACTTCGTTATTTTTTACAACTAATAAAGCTGGGGTTCCCCATGGTTCTCTAAAAAAATCTGCCGTTGATTCAATATCCTCATATTCACTATCAGTCATTGTACTTATATTAAGATAATTAAATATTATATTTTCTTCTTCTTGTAACTCTTCTAATATTGGTTCTATCATTTCACAAAATCCACAATAAGGTGTTCCTACATATACAAAATGTAACCCTTCTTTTTCTAATATATCTTTATATTGTGAATATGTTACATCATTAAATTCACTTTGTGAAGTATAATTATTTGTATTTCCACCTTTTGACTCTTTAATAAAATCTCTTAAATCATCAATTTCTCTATATCCAGAAACAACATTTATTACCTCTTTATCATTTATAGCAAGTAAAGTAGGTGTTCCCCATGGTTCTCTAAAAAAATCTGCTGTTGATTCAATATCCCCATATTCACTATCAGTCATTGTACTTATATTAAGATAATTAAATACTATATTTTCTTCTTCTTGAAGCCTTTTAAGTATAGGTTCTATAGCTTCACAAAAGCCACAATGTGGCGTTCCTAAATATACAAAATGTAATCCTTCTTTTTCTAATATATCTTTATATTGTGAATATGTTATATCATTAAGCTCCTGACCTTTCGGACTCAAATTAGATATCAAAATAGAAAATCCTAATATAAATACAAATCCTAAAACTAAATATATAATTCCTTTATTTTTCTTTTTACTCATATTATCACTCCTACAAATATTTTATAACTATTTCTTTATATAATCAAGTTTTTATATAAATTCTTTTAAATATTTAATTTTGCTAATAAATTTTATAATAATATAAGAAATTATAAATATTAAAAACGAGAAAAAAGGTATCCCTATAAAAGAAGAAACTTTAACGATTTCTAGACTATTGGTTAATAAATTTAATATGATAACATGTACTAAATATATACCAAAAGAATACTTTGTTAAATCAAGTATAAGATTATTATTGAGCTTAGAAGTTATTTTATCTTTATTTATTATACATAAAGAAAATAAAGTTACAGAACTCGTTATTAAGAATAAACTCCTATACGCGAATAAACTTTGAAAATATTCATCTTTTATAAATGACATTATAACAGTACCAGCAAATGTTATTAAAGTGCTAGTTAAGTAAAAAAACACTATTTTTTTATTATGTTTTTTTGCATCTTTCTTCATAGATAATCTGTTATATATTATATATCCAGAAATAAAGTATCCTAAAAAATAAGTTACTTGAATAAAAGGAATTGGATATTGTATAGATGTACTAATTTCAAGCTGAGAAAATACCACTCTTAATATATATATTCCACCCGAAAAAAACAACCAAAGTTTAATAAATAAATTTTCTAAATCTCTATCCATATTATTTACCAGCACTTGTGCAAACGGTAATGTTATATACAAACCTATTATTGCGTACATAAACCATAAATGGGCTTTAACAGGATGGAAAAGCGCTCTTATACCTGTTGTTAAAACATTTATATCCTGATTCAAAAAATATTTATCCCATATAATGTAGATAAAAGACCAAAATAAAAGAATATAAACAAATTTTAAAACTCTTTTTTTATAATTATCAAACGAATACTTTTTTGAAAGTAACAAAGCACCGCTTATCATAAAAAATACAGGCACACAAACTCTTGCTAAAGTATTAAATAAACTTCCTCCTATATAACTACCAAAACTTATATAAGAATACCTTCTCATATAATAATTACTAACATGCACAACTAAAACTAAAAACATAGACAGTATTCTAAGTATATCAAAAATATATTCTCTTCTTTTTTCCATATAATTACCTAACTTCCTTTAAAATTCAAAAAATTGTGTTATTACTATATACAACAAACATGAAGCCCATTATTAACAATATTGTTGTCTTCATTATATTATAAAAAACCATAATATACCACAAAAAAACTCTTATATTTATAATAACACAAAGCAAATAAAAAAGATTATTTTAATAACCTTTTAATAACCTAATTCATTTAAATTATTTTCTACTTCTTTTTTATTATGATTACCAACATCAGAATATAATATTGTATTTCCCACCCTAGTCAAAACAATATATCTATTTTCAATATTCATAACAAACTTATCTTTGTTATTATTACTATTATTAGAAGAATTATTTCCTTTTTCTTCTAGATCTTTTTTCATTTGTTCATAAACATCAATTGCTTTTTCTTCATCCTCTAAAATTCTGAATTGTATTACAATATCCTTTTTCACAGCTAAATAAGCTTCTTCAACCGTCCCAGTTTCAAAAGCATCTGTAACATCTCTAACATTATAACCCATACTTTCAAGTTTTTCTTTGAAATTTTCCCCTGTTAACACATTCGTGTTACTGCATCCTGATAAAACAACACAAAAAACAAAGATTATTAAATAAACTGCAATCTTTTTTATTTTATTCATAGGTATCACCCCTTTATTTAATATATTATACCATTAAATATTACCTGTTTCTCTTTTTTTTTATAGTTTACATTATTTTTAACTCATAGTGCTTTTTTCAGGAAGTATTAATCCTGCAATAATATACGCTAAAAAACCAGAACCACCAGCAAATACAAATAATACCCAAATAATCCTAACTAAACTAGGATCAAGATTAAAATAATCTGCTATACCAGCACAAACACCTAATATCATTCCTTCATTTTTAATCCTATACAACCTTTTTGTTTTCATATTATCACTCCTTTACTTTTATAATTGTATTACCTATTCCACAATTTATATTAAAATTATTTTTGGCACTGTTATCTATTTTACCATTAACAACACCTGAATATGTTTTTTCATTTATTGTTACAGATCCTATACCAACACTATATGTGTAATTATAGTTCTCTTTTTTTCCATCAACATTTATTATTACACTTCCTATTCCGCACTCAACTTCGTTGTTTCCTAACATTATTCCTTTAATAGTAACATTACCTACACCACAATTTATTATACTATTTTTTGAATACAAATTATTAATCATTAAACTTCCTGTTCCCACTTTAACATTTAATTTTTTTGTATTTATTTTATCAATTTCAGTTGCACCCGCTCCTATTACTAAATTAACTTCATTAAAATTTATTTCATTTGGAATATAAACAATGATTTTAGGAGTCGTTTTAAAAAATATAGATCCATCTACTATTCTAGTTAAAAAACTAGAAAAAAAGTCCTGTTGTCTTTTGTTACCTTCAATAAATAAAGTTCCATTATCTAATTCACTTCTGAATCTATTTTTTATAATATTTGATGCAACAACCTCGAATTCATCCCCTTCTTTTATTATTAACTCTCCAAAATTTAAATTTATATCTAAACTATATACACCATAATAAACCCGGGAAAAATCAATATTATTTTTCAAATCATTTTCTCTACTGTTCACTCCAAAAATTAGTCCAATGAAAAATGACGTCAATCCAATCACTATAAATATAGATGAAATAATAATTACTACTTTAGTGAATTGTTTCATATTTTAATTACCTCTCTTTCCAAAAGGTATCTTTACTATGTTTATGAATCCATTTATTATTAAAGGTATTATTATTACAAAAAGTTTAATCATTAAAAGTATTATCAAAACCCCTACACCTATTAACATAGAACCTAATCCCATCTGTATTAATCCATCAAACGGCACAGAAAACATCCCTATAATGCCATATATAAACACTCCCACTCCTGATATTAATGTAACTATACCAACGACAATTAAACTAAATAATATAACTGTTGTTATAATAAATAATCCAATAAAAATACCAATTATAGATATTACCACGGGAAAAATCAAAAGAGCTATTAATAGAATAAACAAACCTGATATAGAATATCTTTCAGCAATAGATGGTTTTATAATCACATTTTTATTACTTTCACCTTTTATTAAACTTGCTATTTTTTCAGGTGTACCAAGTTCCTTGATAACTTTTTTTTCGTTATTTTCACCGGCACTCTCAAAATAATCTTCATAAAGTTTTAAAGTCGTTTCTCTTTCACTTTTCTTCAAATCACCCAATGAATCCCTTAATTTATCCAAAAATTCTTTTTTTGTCATTTATATCACCTTTAATAATTTATTTAACAACTAACCTTTCTTTTCTAAACTTCACTATTTTAAATATTTCCATAACCATCAACACTGGAGATGCTATTAAAATTATTTTTGGCACTTCAGTTAAAGGAATTGCAGTAGAACTTAAAACTTCACTAAAGAAAGGATTTATGGTTATTAAAACTTGTAATATTAATGATGCTATTACACCAAACACAATAAAAGGATTGTTTCTAAGCGGAATTTTAAATGCGGATGTTCTTTCACTTCTACAATTAAACACATGGAAATTTTGAATTAAAACCATCAATAATAAAATATATCCTCTAGCAATTGAAACTTCCATATTTACTATATTAATTAAATAAATCCAAAAAGTAAATACAATTATTGCTATAGTAAGTCCAGATACCACTGTTTCTTGTATTAATAACTTATTAAATATCTTTTCATTTGGTTCTCTAGGTTTTCGTTTCATTGCACCAGGTTCCCCTTTTTCAAAAGCTAAAGCAGCATCTTGAATCCCATTTGTAACTAAATTCAGCCATAATATTTGAACCGCTATCAAAGGAATAGGGAAATTTAATAATATTGCTGTAATAAAGAATATTACTTCAGCAAAACCTGTTGATATTAATAAATATATTACTTTTCTAATATTCGAATATGCATTTCTACCCTCTTCAATACCAGCAACTATAGATAAGAAGTTATCATCCACTATAATCATTGTGCCTGTTTCTTTTGCAACATCTGTCCCACTTCCCATAGCAATACCTATATTAGAAGATTTCATTGCAGGTGCATCATTTACTCCATCTCCTGTAACAGCAACAAAATGCCCTTGTCTTTTTAAAGATTCAACTATTTCTAATTTTTGAATAGGAGTAACTCTACTAAAAACTATTTTATCTGACATATATTTATCAAATTCTTCTTCACCTAAATTAATATATTTATCAATCTCTTCTCCATTAGCAACATGTTTCATATTACTTACCATTTTTAATTCTTTTGCTATATTAAAAGCAGTAAGAGGATGATCTCCAGTAATCATTATTACCTTTATTCCAGCTTCATGACATTTATTAATAGAATCAACAGTTTCTTCTCTAATAGGATCAATAAATCCAACTAAACCAACTAAAGACATTTTAGGGATATCTTCATTATCATAAACATTTTTAGTTTTAAAATTTTGTTTTGTTCCATTACATATTGCTATAACTCTATATCCATTACTAGCAAGTTCATTATTTTGATTCATTAAAAATTCTTTATCAATTTTTTCTTTTTTTCCATTAACTTCCATAGTGTCACAAAAATCAAGAATTTTTTCTAAAGAACCCTTAGCAGTACAATATGTATTCTTATCCTCTTTATAGAATACCGCAGAATATTGATTTTCAGATTCATACGGAATACTACCTACTATATTTTTTTCTTTTTTTATATTTTCACTTACACCAAGTTTTCTAGAAAGCGCTAAAAAAGCTACATCTATAGAATCTCCATAATTACTCCATTTTTTACCATTCTTAGTTAACGATGCATCATTATTTATAGCACCTAATATAGATAAGTTTGTTACATCATTAAAATCATTATTACCGTCAACAGATAAAACTTTTCCATTAGCATTATAACCTATACCTTCAACATCATAAACTCTATTATCAGGTAATACTACCTTCTTTGCAGTTTGCTCATTTAAAGTAAGTGTTCCTGTTTTATCACTTGCAATAACCGTACAACTTCCTAAACTTTCAACTGAATTCAACCTTTTTACAATAACATTTCTTTTAGACATCCTAACAGACGCTATAGAAAGAACCAATATTAAAGCTACAGGCAACCCTTCTGGTATAGCTGATACAGCAAGACCTACTACAACAAAAAACATCTCGCTCATGTCATAACCCTTAAAATATAGAATGATAGTAAGAAATATTGCTATAACAAATACAACATAACTAATTTGTTTTGTAAATTTTTCCATTCTAATAACAAGCGGCGATTTAGTAGCATGTGATAAAAGGACATTACTAGCAATTTTTCCAATTTCAGTATCAACACCTGTTGCAACAACAATACCAATACCACGTCCTGTTGTAACAGAAGTCCCAGCATAAGCCATATTATTTCTATCTGCAACAAGCTCATTTTCAGATAATATATTAGTATTCTTATTAGCAGCTATAGACTCTCCGGTTAAAACCGCTTCTTCAACAGTCAAATTTTTGGCACTAATCAACCTTAAATCAGCAGATATTTTATCGCCAGGTTCAAGATATACAATATC
>SKJH01000060.1 GCA_007116005.1 Bacilli bacterium
GCATCCCCTACATCTATTATTTGTAATGATGTAGCTATTAAAGAAACGGACGTAAAAGATAAATAGAAGGTATAATACATACTATTTATTACACAAACTGCAGTTAAAAAAATTGATAATATCAATAAATATATTATTTGTTTTTTTGGTTTCACTAAATATGAAAAAGCACATAATATTAATACTACTCCAACATCTGCAATCAGAGGTTTAATTTCATATATATTTCCTACAGTAACAAACCTAAGTAAAAAACCATTAAATGAAAGTGAAATAACTGCTATAAAAAACAGTATATTATTGTTTATATATTCTTTAACATCTATCTTTTTTAATGATTTAATTTTTCTATTTAAATAATTTTTTATACTTTCAAAAGTTTTGGCCATATTAATATCACCTCATAATTAATTATGCTTATTAAAGTATATCATTATTATATTTTTTTTTCAATAATCTGTGATTTCAAGTTTTTAACTTTGCTCTTTTAATATAAAAAAAGTGGTTTCTTCAACCACTTTGTCAAATAAATGACCTAAACTATAAGGAGATTTTGTAGCATTACCCTTTATAGCCTATGAAAATGAATACACTACAGCAATACTACTTGTGTATTCATAATTATTATAATCTATTCAACTAGTTTTATTCTATTTTCCCTGCATTTAAAGCTAATCCCAAAACAAATATATAAGATAATAAGTACATCCATAATAATAATATAATTATATTTGATAAACTCCCATAAAATATATCGTAATTTACAAAATTACTCACATAATAGGAATATAACCTTGTTAACAATATCCACAACACCGTAGTAAGCATTGTTCCTATATTTACTGTTTTGCTTTTAATAAATTTATCCGGAGCAATTGTGTAAATTAATTTGATATTAAAAAATATTAATAAAAATGAAATGGGATATTTTAAAATATGATACATTATTATAAATCCCTCTGATATTGGATCAACAAATGATAAGTCAACAATAAAAGAAAGTATCTGATCTCCAAACCCTGGTACTATAATAAGAAAACAAATTAACAAAATGAGTATTAAAGTAATAATAACTGACTTAACTCTTCTTCTAAAAGCTCCTTTTAATTCTATATTGTATAAAATGTTAGAAGTTACTATTATTGAATATGCACCTCTTGATGCCAAAACAAAAGCAGATATCAAAAAAACTAGTATATTAACATCAAAACCAACACCATCTATTAATGGTAATAATAAATTGCTAGTAGTAGCCGGAAAGTTTTCCCTAACAAATTCAGATAAATTTTCAACTGACAGGGAAAATTTAGCACCAATCCATCCTACAATTGCAAGTATTGGAATTATGGTTAATACAAATGAAAAAGCTAATTGGCCAGGAAGTATTCCCATTACTGGTTTTTTTATAATATTATAAATTTCCTTAATAAAATTAATTGTTCTTTTCTTCATCTTATCACCTTTAGAAAAAAGGAATTTATTCATTTGATTTCAATTCCTTGTTTGTTATCATATCTAAAACAGCTTCATTTATTGCATCTTCTATTAATTTAACGTCATCGGTAATCATACTATAACCTAAAGTGGCCCCCTGTTCATAAGGTAAATTTTTCATTAACTTAAACAATTTTCTCATATATGAAACAACTTGGCCTTCTGCGTATCCAACCATATAAATTAAAAACTCATTACCATCCGACCTAATAATATCAGTGTTTTCAAGTTGATTATTAATAAGAATATTAGAAGCAGCTTTAATTAATTTATCTCCTTCTTCATAACCATGATTACTATTTACATCTTTTAATTTATTTAAATCAACAATTATAATTGCTTGAGGATAGACTTCGTTTTCATCCCATTTTTCCATATTAACAGATAAATATGTTCTGTTTTTTAAAGATGTTAAAGGATCAATATATTTTATTTTTTCCTCTTTAGTCTTTTTTAACAAACTTCTTTTTTGCTTAGTTATTATTATTATTATTACAAACAATACGCCTAACAATACATATATAACATAAGAAAGTGTTGATAAATCTTTTGTTGTAATTAAATTATACATACCTCTGTTTTTAAATTCAGTATGATTTATATTCATTAAATAAAATTGAAATACGTCAGAAAAAACTTTGTTACTTTCGTCTTGTTTAATAATAAAATTATAATTCACATCTGCTTTATCTTCATAAACAATATAATAATCACTCAATTTAGTGTTTTTATAATAATTATACATATTAATATCAATTAATATTAAAGGTTCTTTATTTCTTAACAAACTATTAATATTATTATATGCTTTTAATGTGGCATTACTATTATCATTTAAATATCTTGCAAGATTAGTATCTTTTATAGTATATATTTCTTTTCCTTTTAATGAAGCAAAAGAATCTATTGTTACATTATTACCTATATAAGATAATAAAACATAATTACCAATATATACCTCTATTGTTTTATCTATATCCTTTAAATTTTTGAATTCATAATAATTAAATGCTACATCTACTTCTCCACTATTTATTGCACTCTCTAACTCATTTACTGAATTGTACCTTACAAATTTAAATTGTGCTCCAGAAAAAAATTCAAAACCATTTAAAAATTCAAAATTCAATCCAATAAACCTATTGTTTCTCAAAGTTTCATAAGGGGCATTTTCAATATAACCATATGTATATATTTTGCTCTTAAATGCTGATTTTGACCTTTCATCTATTCCACTTAAAGAAAAGTAAATTTCATTCATTTTTTTTGTATATAAAGTTTCAAAATTAGATTCATACCATTTGTTATACACTTTTGCAAATATACTGTTTAACGTTTCCTCTTCACCATTTAAAGTTAAAACATATTTATCAGTTAGTGCACTTAAATTATAAGTAATATAATAGTCACTATCTATTATCATGTCTAGATATCTATTTTTGGGGACTATAATATAATCAACATCATCTTCACTAAATTCAAACAACATATTATTAACATCATCAAAAGGAACATATGTTAATTTATTGTTTGCTTTTATATAGTCACTAATGCCTGCAAAATTTTCTCTCATCAAACCAATTTTATATCCAAACAATGAATTTATATCGACAATTTTTTTTTTTTTTTTACTTACTATTACATAATTATCTTCATAAACCAACAAATCTCTTTTTGTTAATTCTTCTGATTCTTTTACAATCCTAAAAACATAGTCGGTTAACTTAGAAATGTTGGGATATATATAAGATAATTTATTTAATTCTAATTCTGTTTCTTTTTCAAAGAAATCCAGAAATGATAAAAATATCCCATCACCTTCCATTGCAAATATAGGGACATTATTTACAACAGAAACATCTATTATTTTGTTTCTATTTTCTTCTATCCATATTTTTTCATCTAATGAAAGCTCATTTGTATCTTTCGTATTTATAATTGTTAAAACCAACACTAATCCAACAACAATAATAACCCCTGATATTAAAAAATAAATAAAGGACTTATTACGTTTATTCTTCATCTTCATCTACCTCACTGACCTGTGACCATACTACTTCTTCAGCTGTACTGTTTTTATATCCAATTAAGCTATAATTTTCACTAACTACAAAAAATTGAAAGTCGTAAAATTCTAACTCTAAATCTGTAAATTCATTTAAAACTATAGATGGTAATTCCTTAGCTAGTTCTACTTTTAGATCTTCTTTTTCTCTTATAACAACATTAATTATTCTTCCATTTATATCAATACTAACACTTTTAACTTCATCATAATCTGTTACTTTTTCAATGATTGTTGATGTTTTTTGTTCGCTAATTTTAACATTTTCAACACCATCTAATCTGTTACCATATAAAGATGATACATCATTATTATATAGGAATGATTGTGTTGTTATAATTAACGCTGCTACAAACACAATAAGAATAAATAAAATAAGATAAAATCTATAATTTTTAAAAATTTTCATTATTTTCTCACCTCTTAAGACAAAATAATTATACTACAAATGGTAGATATATACAAACTAAATTTCAGATAACTCTTTTATCAACAATTCATTTGCTAATTTAGGATTAGCTTGACCTTTAGTTAATTTCATTATTTGTCCCATTAAAAACTTTACGCTTCTATCTAAACCATTTTTATAATCTGTTATAGCATCTTGATTATCTTTAATTACTTTAACTATTATTTTTTTCAATTCTTCAGTATCATTTATTTGTTTTAATCCTTTATTTTCTATTATTTGATTAACACTATTATCAGTGTCAAACATATCACTTAAAATTTCTTTACATATTCTTGAAGATATTTCGTTATTTTCTAATTTATTTACTAATTGTTTTATTTTATCAACAGTTAATTTAGTATCTTCAATACTAATATTATGTTTATTTAAGTACCCTAATACATCCCCTGTTATAATATTAGAGCTTATTATAGGATTAACACCTAATTCTATTAATTTATTCATGAATTTATTTAATTCTTGATTTTGAATTAAGGCATTAATTGCTATATCATTTATACCGAACCTTTTATATGATTCCCTTAATTTATCAGGTAAGACAGGCATTTCTTTTTTTATTTTATCAATCCATTCTTCATCAAGAATAACATAAGGTATATCTGGTTCTGGAAAATATCTATAATCATTACCAGTTTCTTTTACTCTCATAAGTACAGTTGACGAATTTTTTTCATCAAATTTTCTTGTTTCTGCAATTATTTTTTTACCTTTATTAATTACTTCTTTTTGCCTTTTAATTTCATATGCAATACTTGATGCAACATTACTTATAGAACCTATGTTTTTTATTTCAACCTTTGTTCCTAATATATCTGAATCACTTTCTTTTAACGATATATTAGCATCACATCTCATACTTCCTTCTTCAATTTTTACATCACTAATTCCTGCATACAACAATATTTCCCTTAGTTTTTCTAAATATAAAACTGCTTCTTTTTCATTTGCTATAACCGGTTTTGTAACAATTTCTATAAGAGGAATACCTGCTCTATTAAAATCAAGAAGTGTAACTTCTTTTTCATGAATACTTTTACAAGTATCTTCTTCTATATGGATATCTTCAATACCAATTCTTTTTTTAGCTCCATCAACTTCTATTTCCACATATCCATGAGTACCTATCGGGGTTCTACTTTGAGTTATTTGAAAACCTTTAGGCAAATCAGGATAAAAATAATTTTTTCTATCAAAATGCATAACTTTATTAAGTTTACAATTTAACGCTAAAGCCGCCTTTATTGCTAAATCTATTACATCTTTATTTAAAGTTGGTAAAACACCCGGATAACCCAAGTCAATTTCATTTATTTTTGTATTAGCAACTTCACCGTATGTATTTAAACTATTAGAAAAAATCTTTTCTTTTGTTTTAAGTTCAGCGTGAACTTCTATTCCAATTGTAGGAATTAAATTACTCATTATCTTTCACCCCCTATTGGGTTTAAATCTAAATTTAATTTTTCTTCTATAAATGCTGCTAACTTATATATTGTAACTTCATCAAATTTTCTTCCTATTAATTGCATCCCTATTGGCATACCATCTTTAAATCCAACTGGTAAACTCATGCCTGGTAATCCTACCATGTTAACAGGTATTGTTAAAAGATCGTCAAGGAAACTTTTTACAGCATCATCTTGTCCTTCTCCAATATTATATGGCAGCGTTGTTGTTGTAGGTCCTATTATAAGGTCATAACTACTTAATATATTATTAAAACTATCACTTATATGTTTTCTAATACTTAAAGCTTTTTCATAATAATTATGCGCATTTTCTCCACTTAAAACATAAGATCCCATCATAATACGTCTTTTTACCTCATCACCAAAACCTTCTCCTCTTGTAATACTATACAACTCATCTATGCTGCTTACTTCTTTATCTGTTGTATAACCATATCTAATACCATCAAATCTAGCTAAATTAGATGATGCTTCTGCAAGCGCTATTATTTGATACAAAGGAACAGAATGCTCTATATAATCAATATCTACATAATCTATAGTCACATCATTTGATTTTAATATTTCAATTACTTCATTTATCTTATCTCTAATTTCTTTATCAATAACATCACTCATATAAAAGTTAGGAATTGCAATTTTCATTTTTTCTATACTAGTTCCAATTAATCTAGTAAAATCTTCTTGAGTTTTATCTACACTAGTTAAATCTTTATTATCAAATCCACATATTGCATTTAATAAAACTGCATTTTCATAAACATTTTTTGTCACTGGACCTATTTGATCTAAAGAAGACGCAAAAGCAACAAGACCATACCTTGATACTCGTCCATATGTCGGTTTTAATCCTACTATCCCATTGAATGCTGATGGTTGCCTAATAGATCCACCTGTGTCAGAACCTAGTGCAAAAGGAGTTATTCTAGCGGATACACAAGCTCCAGCACCTCCACTACTTCCACCTGCAACCTTAAGTTTATTCCACGGATTTAATACAGCACCATAATAACTAGTTTGATTAGAAGAGCCCATTGCAAACTCATCCATATTAAGTTTTCCAACTATTATCATATTATTGTTATTTATTTTTTCAACAACAAATGCATCATATACAGGAATAAAATTATCCAACATACGAGATGCACACGTTGTTCTTAAAGCTTTTGTAACTATATTATCCTTAATTGCTATAGGGATACCAAATAACAAATTATCTACGGATTTAGTTTCTAAATCACGAGCTTTTTTTATTGCTTCCTCTTTATTTAATGTAATAAAACAATTTAAATCTTTATTAGCATCAATTCTATCAAAACACTCCAAGACTAAATCTAATGGTTTTATTTCTTTATTCTTTAATTTTTTGTTAATTTCAATTAAAGGTAATTCTAAATATCTAGTCATTTTTCAACCACCTAACCTCTATATAATTTCCATTTGTTTTTGGAGTATTAGAAAGAATATCTTTAGAATCTGTTGTATTTAATTCTTTTGTACTAAACATATTATTATTAATAGTTGGGGTAATCATTATATCTTTACTAGTAATATCTAAATCATTTATTTTATTTATTTCATCTAATATCTGGTTTAATTGATATTTGTATTTTTTTATTTCTTCATCAGTAAGTTTTAATCTACCTAAATGTGCAACATGCATAACATATTCTTCTGTTAATTCTTTTTTCATAATATAACACCTTCTCACCCAATAATTATAGCATAAAAATGAATTTTAATTAAATGGTTTTTTCAAAATAAAACAACACTAGTGATTTGTTTTTATCACATAATGTTGCTTATTAATATATTTATATTTCTTTCCTTTTTCTTAAAACAGACTCTAATCTTGCAGCCCTTAAAACTTGATTATCAAGTGAACCATATGATATATCAAGTTCTAAGTGATGTCCGGTATTAAATTCAACCATAGATGAATTATTTTTCCTTCTATAATCATTTATATTTTTTAATGATATCCAACAACAATCATATAATCTTGGTGAATTAGTTGGAAAAAATATTATTTCCTTACTTTCTTCAATTATTATTGGTGCTTTATGGCTTACACCAATTAGTTTTTTTGTTCCAGAAAATCTTCCCTGATAACTACTACCAAAGAATTGACAACTATTATCTATAATTTGCATTGGTGTCATACTAACTTCGAAAATATTATTTTTTTCAATAATTCTTGATTTATAATTATTAATAGGTATTAAGGCTAAAGTATCATTATTAATCTCATAATTATCCATATATATACACCTCCTTCCTAAAATATAATTTTCTGTAAAAAATTATATTTCCCCCTACAATATCAACTAAATTTGTAGAAATAAGGCGTAATTTGTAGAGAAATTTGTTTTTATTTAATATTTAGTGTTAAATCTTCCTCATCCCAAATATTAATGTTTAAAGCTTTTGCTTTTTCATATTTTTACCCAGGGTCACTACCAACAATAAGGGCGTCTCTTTTTTTGTTACTGAAGAAGTTACTTTTCCATAAAAAAACACTGATTAAGTACCAGTGTTTTAATAACGTACACCATTTAACAAAGAGCCATTTTTTCTTATTTTGATATGTTTGATTGGACATTTGTAGTTATAGGTTCATGTCGTTGTGTTTCATTATAGTAAAAATAATCTTGTAATTCATTGTTATTTAATATTAAATCAAGGAATGCCTCAACAACCTCAGGATCAAATTGTGTACCACTACATCTTATTATTTCCCCAATCGCATCATTAAGTGTTTTTTCTTCGTTATAATTTCTTTTAGTTGTCATCGCATCAAATGCATCTGCTAAAATTAAAATCCTAGCCCCAATAGGTATATCATTTCCTGATATACCATGTGGATAACCTGTACCATTATATTTTTCATGATGATACTTTATAATATTGTATATATCACCAAAAACAGTTGTAGGCAATAAACTTTTAGAGATTTCAACATGTTTCCTCATGTGTTCAAACTCTTCATCTGACAACGGCCCATTTTTAGTTAATACATGGTCAGAGATTCCAATTTTACCAATATCGTGCAATAAAGCTGCTTCGTAAATTTCATTTTTTTCTTCTAACGGTAATTTCATTTGATCTGCTAATAGACGTGCATATTTCGCTACCCTTAAACTATGTTTTTTCGTATACTTATCTTTATTTACAATAAATTCAAGTAGATTTTTCATCATAGCAAAAACATCTTTTCTCGATGAAAAAATTTGTTCTTCTAATTCTTGATGTTGATTACTGTAATTAATAATATTCTTTCCTGTATTAGATAATTTTTTAGTATTTGCAATTGTTAATATGATATTGTTTGATATTTCAATATTTTGAGTATTATCATATAAAAGATTATAAGTAAAACCCTCACCTAAATTTGGTTTATTACTTATTGTAATAATAGACATTTTATTACCGCAACATGCCACCTTAAGTTCAGATACTAACTCTGAAGAAAAACACTCATGATTTATAAGTAATATATCTGGAATAGTATACTCATCCATTTTTGTTATATTTTGTAAACTATTTAATTGAATCATAATTAAGGACTTGTGGCCTAAATTTTCTTTTATACTTTAAACCATCATAGGATCAAGATTATACATCCCAACTATAGGATAAAACTTCATAACATCACCAACTACTTATTATACTTATATTACATAAAAACAACCGCAAATTACATTTCGTTTTTTTCACATATATTTTTATATTATAACAGTTTATAGTTGTATTAGCAATATTTTTTCAAAAATGATTTTTCTACTTATGATTAACTTATGATAATGTCTTAAGTATTAACTTTTGAAAATGTCTCAAATTAATATATAATATGTCACCGAGGTGATATTATGAGAAAGGTGTTATTAAGAATGAAGGAACAAGAA
>SKJH01000067.1 GCA_007116005.1 Bacilli bacterium
AGCAACGATAATTTGAGTTTACAGTTGTAAAATTATGGTGTTTTTACTAGTTTTTTCTGATATTTAAGTTCTTTCAAATTAAAATCACCATAATTACAAAGTATATCATAATATTCGTCTCTAGTTTCTTCTGATGCCATAATCTTAAATTGAACTTCTTCAAACTCATATAAATTATTAGGTAAATTGTGTAGATACCCTGTTTCACACTTAAAACTTTTTTCTAATACATACCTTTTATTATTACTAATATTGTGTAAAAAAGGTCTATATGTTATATAATATGATCCAGCATTTATTACTGAACCAGAATAATTGCAAACAATATAATTCTTTGATTTACTTTCTTTTAAATACGGATAAAATAAAACAGTATCACCGGAAAAAAAATAATTACTACAGTGTTCTTGTTCTAAACATAATAATTTATTATATAAGTAATTTAATGAACAATTATCTATATTATAATATTCGCTATCAAGAACTTTCTTTCCAAATTTTGTTTTTAATATGCTTTTTATTTCGCATTTATATAATTTTGTGTAATGTTTTCTTAAATTTATATCATTAATTTTATTAATTTCATTTAATGAAACATTGTAAATATCAATCAACTCTTTTTTCATATATATACCCCATTTGCTTTTTCTAATGTACAATATTTTATATTCTAACTTAAATTGAAATAAAGTCAAGTAATGTAATAAAAAAAGAGATTACTCTCTTTCTATAATTATTTTATTATTTTTATAATCTATTTTTATGGAATCATTAAATTTGATTTGATTATTAACTATTTTCTTTGCAATAAGGGTTTCAATGTATCTACTTATAAATCTTCTAAGAGGTCTAGCACCATAATTAATATCATATGCAGATTCTATAATATAATTTTTACACTCCTCAGTTGTTGTTACTTTAATATTATAATCAGATAAGTTACTCTCTAATCTTTTTATTTGCATATCTATAATTTTATTTATAGATTCTCTTGATAATGTATTAAATATAATTATTTCATCAATTCTATTTAAAAATTCAGGTCTAAATGTAGTTCTTAGTTCATTAATAACTAAGTCTGTGTTATCTTTTATAATATGTTCGCTTCCAAGATTTGAGGTCATTATAATAATTGTATTTTTAAAATCAACTGTTCTACCATGACTATCTGTAATTCTTCCATCATCAAGTATTTGTAATAAAATATTATATACATCCTTATGAGCTTTTTCTATTTCATCAAATAACACTATACTATATGGATTTCTTCTTACAACTTCTGTTAATTGACCACCTTCTTCATATCCTACATATCCAGGTGGAGATCCAATTAATCTTGATACATTAAAACTTTCCATATATTCACTCATATCAATTCTAACAATATGTTTTTCATCATCAAATAATTGATATGCCAAAGTTTTTGCTACCTCCGTTTTACCTACACCAGTAGGTCCTAAAAAGATAAATGTTCCTATTGGTCTATTCGGATCTTTTATACCCGCTCTAGCTCTTATAATAGCATCACTTACAAATTTTAATGCTTTATCTTGACCAACTACTCTTTTTTTCATCTCTTCTTCTAAATTCAATAATTTTTCTTTTTCACTCTCTACTAATTTTGTAACTGGTATTTTAGTCCATTTTGAGATTATATTTGCAATAGATTCTTCAGTAACTGTATCACTAAGCATTTTATTTTGATCTTTTTCTTTTAATTCCTTCAATTCTTTTTCAAGTTTAGGTATTTCTCCATGCTTTATTTTAGCAGATGTCTCTAAATCATATTTGTTTTCTGATTGTTCTAACCTAAATTTCGCGTTTTCTATTTCACTTTTTTTCTTGTTTATTTTTTCATTAATTTCTTTTTCTTCTTTCCATATTGTTCTAAGTTCTTTTTCTATTTGTTTTATTTCTTGTAATTCGTTATTTATTTTTTCAATCCTTTTTTTAGATAACTCATCTTTTTCTTTATTTAAAGCTTGTTTTTCTATTTCTAATTGCATTATTTTTCTTGTTAATGTATCTATTTCTACTGGTACTGAATCCATTTGTACCTTTATAGTAGCACAAGCTTCATCTACCAAATCAATTGCTTTATCTGGCAAAAATCTATCTGTTATATATCTATTAGATAAATTTGCAGCACTTATTAATGCCTTATCTGATATAGTTACTCCATGGTGGATTTCATATTTTTCTTTTAAGCCCCTTAAAATAGTTATAGTATCACTAACAGTAGGTTCTAATACACTTACCTTTTGAAATCTTCTCTCTAGAGCACCATCAGACTCAATATGTTTTCTATATTCATTCAATGTTGTTGCCCCTATACAATGTATTTCTCCCCTTGCTAACATAGGTTTTAACATATTAGAAGTATCCATAGCACCTTCTATTTTTCCAGCTCCTACTATCATATGAATTTCATCTATAAATAAAATAATTCTTCCTTCACTTTCTTTTATTTTCTTTAATACCGCTTTTAATCTTTCTTCAAACTCTCCCCTATATTTAGCACCTGCTATTAAAGACCCCATATCAAGTTCCCAAATTATTTTATCTTTTAAACTGTTTGGTACATCATTAGAAACTATTCTTCTAGCTAAACCTTCTACAATAGCAGTTTTACCAACGCCTGGTTCTCCTATTAAAATCGTATTGTTTTTAGTTTTTCTAGATAAAATTCTCATAATACTTCTAACTTCTTCATCCCTACCAATAACAGGATCTATTTTACCATATTTAACATTTTGTACTATATCTCTACCATATTTTTCTAAAACATTCTCTAAATTTTCTTGATATCCATCCATTAAAATCACCTCTTTTTTTTATTTACTCATAAATAATTTTTTGTCTTCTTCAGATAGTTTTTCTATTGAATATCTTAACATTGTTCTTGGCATTATTTCATGATTTTCTTTCAAAAAGTTATATAAAACTTTATAATCCCTTTTACCAACTTCTCTTAAC
This sequence comes from Bacilli bacterium, assembly GCA_007116005.1. Taxonomy (GTDB): domain Bacteria; phylum Bacillota_I; class Bacilli_A; order RF39; family UBA660; genus SKJH01. The sequence continues at coordinate 2,977 of SKJH01000067.1, forward strand.
ATCCATCCTGAAGCTTTTTGAATTAAATCGTGTTTATGATTTATCAAAATGTTACTTATTTTTATTATATCCCCAAAATCATTGTTTTTTATAAAATAAAACGTTGATAAAATTGCTATTCTCTGTTTCCATAAATCATCACTTTCAACTAAATCATATAATACTTTTCTATCAAGATTATTTTGATATATATAATCCCCTACAATATAATGAGCAAATGAATCTACAAGATCCCAATTATTTATATATTTAGTGTTATCTAAATACAAGTTATATATTTTTTCTTTATTATTTATATTAGATGAATCATATTTGAATCTCAAAATAAAAAGTGCTGTTTGTCTAACTTCATGATATTTATTATGTAATAATTTCTTAGTCTCATTCAAAGTTATTTCTTTATAATATTTTTTTGCTAACTTTTTAATTTGAGGAACCATTACTCCTAAAAATATATCCCCCTCTCCATACTCACCTTTTCTCGTTTTAAAGAATTTTTGTAATACGTTTTGTTTTTCTACACTTGCGATTTTTTTTAATTCACTTATTATTTGATCATTCATAATATCACCAATTATATTTTACCATAAAAAATTATATATCTGTATAACCAAAGAAAAAGACGTTAATTTATAAAGTTTAACATCTTTTATTTCATCTTATTTTTGATTAATATTTTTTAACCTTACATTTCATTTATCATTCTTAAATATAAATCATATTCTGTTTCTTCATAATAATAATATTCATCATCAATAGAGTTTTCTAAAGGTGTTCCTATTATATTGAAAATAAAATCCCATAATTTTTCATTAATATCTTCTATTTCCTCTTCTGTCAAATCATCTATATTTACAATCTCTTCTTTACTAATTTCATTAATCTTTCCACCAATAGTTATTTTAGTGTCAATATTAAGTCGTAATGTTAATTCTTCCTCACTTTTTACTACAAAGGTAAATATAGTACTAACATCATATTCTTTATCCCTTACTATTTCTTTAGTATTTTTTTCAACGTCAAATATTAATTTCAAATATTCGTCACCATAATCATCATAAAAATCAAGGGAATATTTAATGTTTTCATCAATTGATTCTGAAACAAATTTAAATATATTTATATTATCTATTTTATATATAAATTCTTTTATATTTTTATTTTTGTCATTTGTATAAGTTAAATAACTAATTTCATATTCTGTACGTTTTCCAAAATAATCAGTTGAAGTAGTTAATATTTGGTATTTAATAGGTGTATTTAATATTCCTCTAACATATATAGAAAAATAACCATCGTTTTCTAATATTTTTTCGGACCCTTTTCTTCCTAATTCTTCTATACTATTATTTATAATTTCTATTAATTCTGATTTTGATATATTCTCAAATCCAAATGTAGTATTGCTCAAATCCACTAATATTTCCAACGTTTTTTCATCTCTTTTTATATCAGTTAAAACATTTATAATTATTTCTTTTAATATATCATCAGTTAACATAAAGGTATTCTTTTTAGTTTTAATTTTTCTGTTATCTACTTCTATAGTAACATTGGAAGTTTCAAAATAATTATTTTCTAAATTTTTTATTAGAGAAGTTTTTAATTTATTTACAATATACTCTATATCTTCTGAGTCACTATTATCATATATAGATGATATATCAACATCTTCTATATATATGTATTTGTCAAAAATTTCACTTACATAAAAATATAAAGAATCATTATTACTGTATGTTTTTAAATTTAATAGATGTTCATTATCAAACAAAACATTAAAATCAAGAAACGACAGTCTATTTTTTTTATCTATAGAATACTCATAATTCAACTTTAATTTTTCAAAAAAATCTGCTATTGTATCTTCTGTTGTATTAAAAGAATTGTTATCTAAAACCATAGATATATTTGTGTCATACTTTATTAAGTTTGTTTTAGATAAATTTGATATTCTATCATCTTTCATATCATTAAAGAAATCTAAAGCTTCTTTATATACTACATTTAATGAGCTAATAAATACATTTTTCGGTTTGTTCATCCAAATATATAATGTAGCATTTAACCCTAAAATTAAAAGTAATATTATTATTAAAACAACTTTACTCTTATTAGTGTTTGATTTTGGTTTATTAAAATTATCAGTATTCATTACTTCTACACCTACTATTCATATTACTAATGTTAATTTACCATATTTCTTTAATAATATAAACACACACTTTATATATTAATGTCAAAAAACGAAAACAACATAATTATATTTCAAATTAAAACAAAAAAAAGTATCTATTAGATACTATTTTTCATCAAACAATAATTTGTCAGCTTTTTCTATTAATTCATCATATAATTTTTCATCCTCTACAGCGACAAATATTTCATTTCCATCTTTATCGCTAGTTATTTCAACAATATATAATGCTCCTTCGCATCCACAATCTTCTTCACATTCGCATTTTTCTTCACATTTTAAGTCTTCTTCTTCCTCGTTGTATTCCATATCCATAAGTACTGCGTATTTTTTTTCGTTATGATCAAACTCTTTTAGAATAGCCATTTCGAATTCTTCTCCATTATCCCCTTGAAATTTTACTACATTGTTATCTTCTTCCATATTAAATTCTCCTTTCATAACAATATACAATATACCATATTTTTAAATAAGTTACAAATTATTTAATAATTTCATCTTTTTTTATTATAAATGTTTTTTGCCCTTTATAAAAAGCATAAAATACATTTTCTAATTTCACTTTTTCTTGTTTGAGCATTTTTTTTACCCAACTATAGTCCTTTTTTATATCAGTTAAGGTATCATATTGAATTTCTCCATCTAAAATAAGAGGCATAGGATAATTTTTCTTCTCTGGATTATATCTAAATATTGATAGTCTACCACTTGTTTCTAATATAGCATATTCTACCTCCTCTAAGGATCTTATTCCTCTATCTCTAATTTGAATTAATAAGTCATCTAAATTATATCTTTGTTTAGTCATTTCTTTAAAATTTATTTTTCCTTCTTTTATAATAACAGAAGGATTTCCATCAATTATAGTTCTTACTTTTAAGTTTTTCATAGAAACAATTGATAATATTATTTGAAATGAGACAAACAAAAAAATTGGTATTAAAGTATGAATTAATGGTTCTTCATAGTTTTCAATACTAATAGAGGCGAATTGTGCAATAGAAACTGATACTACTAGATCTATAATACTAAGTTCCCCCACTTCTCTTTTCCCCATAATCCTATACAAAATTATAATTGTAAAATAGTAAAAAAACGTTCTACCTATTATAACTAAAATATCCATTTATTATCACCTATTTAATTATGAACATATACATATTTTTTTATACATATAAATAAAATTTAATAGGAGGTAAGATGAAAAAATATTTTAGATCAATATTATATATATTTGGTATTATATTAATATTGCTGTTGTTTTTAACAATATTTAATTATTTCAATATTATAACAGGAACTTTATTTAATGTTATAAAATTCATAATTCCATTAACTGCTTTATTTGTTGGAGGTTTTATTATAGGAAAAAAATCACAAAAAAAAGGATGGATAAATGGTGTTAAATTAGGTTTAATATTAGTAACATTATTTGTTATACTTAGTTTAATTTTCAGTTTTAAAATTGAAGTTAAAAGTTTATTGTATTATTTAATACTAATATTCTCATCAATGCTGGGAAGTGTTATAGGAATTAACAAAAAGCATCAATAGATGCTTTTTATAAATCAATATTTATAAATAAAGGGCCATGAATAGAATTCGCGTATTGTATATAAATTACATTATTAATTACGTAATATAAAGAATTAGGAGTTATAGGAATAATATCTGATAAATTATCTTCTGGATTTTCTGAAAATTGTGATACTTTTGTATTATAAATATTCTTTATATTTTCATAATTTCTGTTTCTGTAACTTAAATACTCTTCTAAATTATACATTTTTAATGTGTTTTTATTATATGTAATACCATACGTTGATACATATGCTCCAGAATATGGAGGTCCTATTTTTTTATCAATTAAAATATGCTTTATATTATCATCTTCTATTATTCTATAATCAACATTTATAACATAACCCTCTAAAGATTCAACATCTTTTTTTATTTCATTATTTATGTTTTCAAGTTTTTCATTTATTTCTTTTGTATAATTTTGTTCTATTAAATTTATTTTATAAAAATTGTTATTTCTTTTGAAATTATAATTAGATTCAACAAGTTCAAATAGTGTATTGTAATAATAAACATAGAGCTTATTATTGCTTATTATAAAGTTAATTTTCTTATTGTCTTGAAGCATAGAGTTTTCACCTGATGCTGCAATATTTATTATAGTATCATCATCAAATAAATATGACATATCAGTATTATTGTCTATAACCATACTTGGATTTTCAATTATAATCCAATCTATTTTATACAAGCCAAGTTTAACTTTATTATTGCTAAAGTAAACAACCCACCCTAATATTTCATCTTTCTTTTCAATCAAGTCTTTTGGCGTTTTTGAAGTGGTCTTTATATCGTGAATAACATATTTTCCAAAATATTCTTTAATATTATTATCTGTTTCAATTGGTTCATCAATTTGTTCTGAATTGTTGTTATTTGTATCTTTAAGATAAGGTTCTAATTCTTTATCTATACCTAAAAACATTATAGATAAACAAATACCTACTGCAAATAAAATAAACATTGTAGTTATTATTATTATTGTTTTTTTGTTAACACCCAAATTATTTTCCCTTATTTTTTTACCGCAATTAGGACAATATTCCTTATTATCAACTATTTCCTGTCCACATTCATTACACTTCATAATACCACCTCACATTAATTATTATATTTTTTAATAAATTCCTCTTTAAATTCTAAAAAGTTATTTTCTTTTATTTTCATTCTAATATCCTCTGTTAGTTTTATTAGAAATCTTATATTATGAATAGATAGTAAAGTACCACCTAAAGTTTCTTTTGAAATTATTAAGTGTCTTATATAACTTTTTTTATAATGTTTACAAGTATAACAATCACAGTTGTCTTCTAATGGGGTATGATCATATTTAAATTTAGCATTTTTTAAATTTATCTTACCACTTCTTGTAAATGCATTTCCGTGTCTTGCAATTCTAGTAGGTAAAACACAATCAAACATATCTACACCTCTTGAAACTGCCTCTAATATATCAATAGGATCTCCTACTCCCATTAAATAACGCGGTTTATCTTTAGGTAAATAATTAATAGCATAATCAACCATTTTATACATTACATCTTTACCTTCACCTACACTTGTACCACCTATTGAATAACCATCAAAATCCAACTTAACTGTTTCTAATGCACTATGTTTTCTTAAATCTTCAAATTCTCCACCTTGTACAATTCCAAATAATGATTGTTTATCATTATTATGAACGTCTTTTCCTCTTTTTGCCCATCTAAGTGTTCTTTCCACGCTTTCTTTCATATATTCATAAGTTGATGGATAAGGCGGACATTCATCAAAAGACATTATGATATCTGCTCCTAATTTATTTTGAATTTCAATCGATTTTTCTGGCGATAAAAACAATTTTTTTCCATCAATATTACTTTTAAAATATACTCCTTCTTCATTTATATCTTTTGGATTTGCAAGCGAAAACACCTGAAAACCTCCACTATCTGTAAGAATTGGTCCATCATAATTCATAAATTCATGAAGACCACCAGCATCAAATATTACATCTTCTCCAGGTCTTTCCCATAAATGATATGTATTAGAAAGTATTATAGCACCACCACACTCTTTTGCCATTTCTGGAGTCATACTTTTTATTGTAGCTTGTGTTCCAACTGGCATAAACATAGGGGTCTCAAAACTTCCTCTTGGTGTCTCAATAATCCCATATCTTGAATTACTATCTATATCTTCTTTTTGTATACGGTATTTTATTTTCATATTTTTCTCCAGTCTTTGTATAATTTATATTATATAACATATACACTAACTTGACAACAATAATAAAGTATATTATTATTTATTCATATAAAGGATGGTGGATATTTATTAATAATTTAATTAATGATAATGAATATTTGAAAATTAAAAGTATTGCTACTAATCATGGGAATTTAAAAAAAGGTTTATACCCTATGGATAAATTAGTTTTAGCAGAAAAAAAAGGGGCAGAATTATATTCAAACAATGATGAAATGAAAATGATTTATATAAATAATTTTCTTATAACAGATGAAAAAGAATTTATTGATATGTGGAAAAAATCAAACAAAGATATTAATGCATTAAGCAAAGAACTAAATTTACCAATGGGAATAATTACAAGTAAATTACTTGAAATAACAAAATACAGTGAACGTATATATAGAAAAAA
>SKJH01000056.1 GCA_007116005.1 Bacilli bacterium
ATAATAAAAATAGCTGTAAAAAAATACGATTGATTTTTGTTCAATATTATGTTAAAGTAATAAATACAAAGGACGTGATTAGATGGACGTAGTATTAATGATAATATCTTTATGCCTTATAACGATTGTATTATTGCAAAGTGCTAAGGCAGAAAGTGCTTCGCAAATAATTCAAGGTGGTAATGCTGATCTATTTAGTAACAGAAAAGAAAGAGGAAGTGAATTATTTGTTAGTAGATTAACTTTCTTTTTAGGGTTTTCTTTCTTTATGTTATGTTTAATTATGTCATTTTAATTAAAAGATTAAAAAAGGACTATATATTGGTCTTTTTTTAATTTATAATATATATATAGGAGGTTTTTTTATGAAAGAAAACATTTTACAAATTTTAAACGATTTTAAACAACCGTTAGATGAAAATAAACTTCTTAATGAGTTGGGATTGCACAGTGCTACTGATTTATCAGAACTTTGCAATGAATTAAGAAATATGGAACTAAACAGTGAAATATATAGAACTAATAACGGTAAATATATATTATATAAATATACGCATTTGAAGTCAGGTAGACTTTCTGTAAAAAGAAAGGGGTTTGGTTTTGTTCTTTTAGAAGGAGAACCAGATATATATGTAAGTGAAGCAAATATGAATGGGGCCATACATAGTGATTTAGTTGTGGTTGAAAAATTAGAAAAAGGTGAAGGTAAAGTAATAAAAATTATTGACAGGTCTTTTGATTGTATTATTGGTGAATTTGTCTTAGAAAATGGTAATGGTAGTCTAAACATTGATAATGATAGAATAAATATGGAAATTACTATAGATGAAAAAGATAGAAATAACGCTATGCCTGGTCATAAGATTCTTGTAAAACCTTATAAAAGAAAAAAAGATAATGTTTATTTAGGGGAAGTAGTAAAGATATTAGGTCATAAGGATGATCCTGGGATTGATATTTTATCGGTTGTATATGAACATAATATAAATGATGTTTTCCCAAAAAAAGTTTTAGACGAAGTTGAAAAAATTCCTTTAGATGTTAATGAAAATGAAATTATAGGACGGAGGGATTTAAGATCTGAACAAATATTTACAATAGATGGTGATAGTGCAAAAGATTTTGATGATGCGGTATGTATTAAAAAATTAGAAAATGGTAATTATAAATTAGGTGTTCATATAGCGGATGTATCTCATTATGTAAAAAAAGGAACAGAACTTAATAAAGAAGCTTTAGAAAGAGCAACAAGTGTATATTTAGTTGATAGAGTAATACCAATGTTGCCTCATAAGTTATCTAATGGTATTTGCTCTTTGAATCCAAATGTTGATAGATTAACTCTTACTTGTGATATGGAAATTGATAGTAAAGGTAAAATAGTAAATCATGATTTATATGAAAGTGTAATAAATTCTAAAAAGAGAATGACATATAGAGAAGTTAATAAAATTTTTGTAGGAGAAATGGTTGAAGGATATGAAGAGTTTGAAGAGACTCTTGCTATGATGTATAAACTTTCTAAATTGTTACGTGGTAATAAAATGAGTAGAGGTTATTTAGACTTTGCTATTGATGAAATAGAAATAAAAGTTGATGAGAGTGGTAAACCAATAGATGTTTCTGTGCGTGAAAGAGGAATAAGTGAAAATATAATTGAAGATTTTATGATTGCTGCAAATGAGACTGTTGCAGAACATTTTTACTGGCTTAATTATCCAGCTATATATAGAATTCACGAAAAACCAAAAGCTGAAAAACTAAAAATATATTTAGAATTATTAAATGTGCTAGGACATAAAATTAAAGGTAACGTTAATAATGTAACACCAAAATTTATGCAGAACATTTTAAATAGTCTTAAGGGTTCTGTTGATTTTGAAATATTATCAGAAGCTGGTTTAAGGTCTATGCAAAAGGCTGAATATCATGTTGAAAATAAAGGGCATTTTGGATTAGCAAGCAAGTTTTATACCCATTTTACTAGCCCAATAAGAAGATATCCTGATTTATGTATACACTCTATATTGAAAGATTTTATTAGTGGAAAAACATTAGATGAGTCTCAGAAGAAAGATCTAGAAAAAAAATTGATATATATTGCAACACATTCATCGGAAAAAGAAAGATCTGCTATTGAATGTGAACGAGATGTTGTTGATATGAAAACTGCTGAATATATGGAAGAAAATAAGGGAAAGCAATATATTGGAAAAGTTAGTGGAGTTATTCCGTCTGGAATGTTTGTAAGATTAGAAAATTTAATTGAAGGTTTTGTGCATATTAGTTCCTTAGAAGGAGATTATTATGTATTAGATGAAAAAGCGCAAACGTTAAAAGGAAGAAATGATAAGAAAGGATATAGAGTGGGAGATAGTGTAACTGTAAAAGTTATATCTTCTTCAAAAGAAGAGAGAAAAATAGATTTTGAATTGGTGAAAATTAAATATAGAGGTAGATAAAATGAAAAAAAGACGTATAAAGAAAGGACCCGTTGCAGTTGTTTTGTTTATTATAATTGTAGTTTTAATAGGTAGTCTATTTATGTTTAAAAGTGTATTTATGAAAAATCCTGATGATAGTCCAATACAATTAAGCAAAAGTGAGTTAAATAAAAATTATTTAACTCTAGTAATGGTTGGAGATGTATTAATACATGGATCTTTATATCAAGATGCTATTGTAGAATTAGGGAAATATGATTTTAGATATATATTTAAAGATGTAGAACCTTTGTTAAATAATTATGATTTAAAATTTTATAACCAAGAAAGTATAATTGGTGGGAAGGAATTAGGATTAAGTTCATACCCAAGATTTAATTCACCTGAGGAAATAGGTGACGCTATGGTGGAGTTAGGTTTTAACTTAGTTTCTCTTGCTAATAATCATACTTTAGATAAAGGGGAAACAGGTGTTGTTAATTCCCTAAATTATTGGAAACAGCATGATGTTATGACTGCTGGATCATATTTAAGTGAAGAGCATAGAGTTAAAAATAATATAAAAGTGATGAATGATATATCTTATACTTTGTTATCATATACCGCTATGACTAATGGTATTCCTGTTCCAAAAGGTAAAGAATATTTAGTAAATGTTTATGAAGAGGAGAAAGTAAAAGAGGATGTAAAAAGAGTAAGGGATGAAGTTGATTTACTTATTGTGTCTATGCACTGGGGAAATGAGTATTCAAACACAGAGTCAGATAGTCAAAGAGAAAAGGCAGAATACCTTGCGTCATTAGGTGTAGACATAATAATTGGGCATCATCCACACGTTATACAACCAATAGAAAAAATAGATGATACACTTGTTTTTTATTCATTAGGTAACTTTTTATCAGCGCAAAATACTGTTGATAGATTAACGGGATTAATAGCATCTTTAGAAATAATTGTAGAAAAAAAAGATGATGAAACAAAATTATCTTTTGGTACGGTAAATACTGATTTGGTATATACTTACTATGAGAGTTTTAGAAATTTTAGACTTATACCATTTAGTATGTTAACAACAACTGAACTTCGTAATTATAAACAAGTTTATGATAAATATTATGATATAATAAAAAAATATGATGATTCAATCATTGTAACTGAGTTAGGTGATAGGTAGTGGAAATAGAAAATAGGAAAGCAAGACATGACTATTTTATTGAAGATACATATGAAGCAGGTATTGTTTTAAAAGGAACTGAAATAAAATCCATCAGAAATGGTGGAGTTAATTTAAAAGATAGTTATGCAACAATAAAGAATGAAGAAGTTTTTATATTAAATATGCATATATCACGTTATGAAGAAGGTAACCTATTTAATCATGAAGAAACTAGAACAAGAAAATTATTATTACATAAAAATGAGATTAAAAAATTAAAAACAAAATTAAATTTAGAAGGATATACAATTGTTCCTCTTAAATTATATTTTAAAAGAGGAAAAGCAAAAATATTAATCGGTGTTGGAAAAGGTAAACATAATTATGATAAAAGAGAGACGATAAAACAAAGAGATATAGAAAGAGAAAACAGAAAAATGACTAGTTTTTAGTCTTTTTTATTTAATTATGATATAATTGTTGCACGGGGTCGTCACGGTTTCGACGGGAAAGATGTGGCTTAAACTGCAAGTCGTAAGGTATGCGTCAAATCCAAAACAAAAAATAACTGGAAACAGAAATCAATTAGCTTTCGCTTAATATAGCAAGCTGCTTCTATTTTCTATTTTCTCACGATGGAATTTAGAGGCTCATTAAAGTGAGATATATTATTTCTTTGTTTAGGAGAAATAACGAATTTTACTAAACTAGTTAATATAGCTTTTGATTATTTAAAGATATTAATAAAATTATAAAATAATCTAAACTTGTAGATGTTTAAGTATCAGCTTTTTCGGACATGGGTTCAATTCCCATCGACTCCACCAAATAGTGCTCAAGAGAACTCATTTGTTTATTTTACAGGTGGTTTCGCAGTTTTAATAGATATAAAAAGAGACTAATTTTAGTCTCTTTTTATAATATATGTTTAATATGTGGGGGTATTCAATAAAAAATGCATTTATGTATATGGAATATTGGTGTTAGCCCTTTACCAAAACCTCTTGCAGTTCTTTCAATATTTTAGCTGTCGATAGTCTCTCTTTTATTACTTCTTTTTCCTTTACATCATCAATATCAAAAATATTAATGCTGTCTTTTTCCTTTTCGATTTTCTCAATTACATCATTAAAATGTAGTTTAATATGCAAGTCAAAATCTTTTTTTTCTTTTTTGTTTTTGAAAATAAGAATAGCATCGAAATATACATTTTTATAAAATTCTATTTCCATATTTTGTTTTTCATTTAAAAATTCAAATAATTTAAAATCGTTACTGTCCAATATATAATATTTATATGTTATAGTTTCTGAAAAAGGCTTTTCATTTACAAAATTCCAATTAGGTACAGGAACAATAAATCTGCCCCCATCTAATGTAACAGACTGTACTGAATAAATTTTTGTATTAAAATATTTAACTATTATTTGACCATAACTAACATTTTTATTTGAAAAAACATAAGCGTAAAATTCAGCATTTCTATCATCGTCATCATCAGATGCTAGTGTTATTGTATATTCGGGATTGTATATATTATGGAGTGTTGTAGTGTTTAATTCATCATAATTTTGTTGCCAATTATCTAAATTAATTAATGAATTGAAAATTCTTTCAATAGGACTTCTATTTAATAAAAATCTTTTTTTCCATAAAAATTCTATTTGATTAATATCAGCACTTTTGTCTTTTGGGGTGTTGGTATCTTTAATTCTAGTATATATTGCATATTTGCGAATGCACTCACTACTATCTCTATAATCCTCAATTAGATAATATGGTGTGTCGGTGGAATTTTTAATTATAATTATATCTATTTCGTGATTAAATATATTGATAGATTTTAATTCTATGCTTGGTCTAATACTACCAACAAAGGGTTTTGAGTTTAAAAAATCAATGATATTTTGTTGATTTCTTCTATTTGTATTATTTTCAACACCTATAATATTAAATGTTTTATCTCTTATACCTATTATTATATATGCTTCTTTATCAACTCTATTGTTTGCCAAGCAAAGTATATCGTGTAATAGATTTGCATTGTTAGTATGCCATTTTTCTTTAAAGTCCCAATAATCATCTTCACATTTTGAATCAATAAAAGTCATTATTTTATTTTTTAAATCCATATTATCAGCTCCTACATATATTTTATCATACAAAATCATAATTCATAATTTCACTTCAAAAACTTTTGCAGTTAAATATATAAAAGAAAAGTGATATAATATTGTTAATGTGTTTCGTTAGAATAAGAGGTAATAATATGATATATAAAGGGAATTTTTATTTTGATAAAAGAAGTCATCCAGGTGAATGTTCAGTAGTTGATAATAATATTCATCTTACGATTAATGAAAGTGATTTGAATGGATTTAAGAAGAAAATTATTGGTAAAGCAGGAAACAGACATTTAATAATTTATAATTCAAGATTAGTAGAAAACGGTATTGGATATTACAAATATCAGTCAAGTCATTTAGTTGATGGGTATAATATGAAATATAAAAATATTGATTTCATTAATCATATTCAAAATTTTAGATTTACATTTTTACCTTTGGATGGATGGCTTGGTTTTAAGACAATTGTTTATGAAAACGATGGAATTAAATTTGATATACCTAATGATATTATTTTGTATGATGATAAGCATTTAAACATCAAAATTAAGTACTTTAAAGAAGAAATTCAGGGAGATATTAATATGATAGAAAATATAAAAATTATTCCTTATATTTACTTTCAATCTGATAAAGTGATTTCGGTTGATAAAATCAGAATTTATATTCAATTGGCAACAAGATTTTTCGCAACATTAATGGGTTTTACAGGTCAAGTTAATAAAATTAAGTTTCACTATTCTTATGAAGGAAAAAAAATGTTTGAAACTATAGAGGGCAATTTAATAATAAATGAAAATTTCACTAATTCTTATGATATAAGAGATGGCTATCCTACTTTTAATTTAAGAACATATTATAAAGATTTTAATAATGTTCTTGAAATGTTTAGTATATGGTATGGATTATATAATGATAAAAGATATCAAGAAATTTTTGCTTGTTATTTTAGTCCATATAGAACTCGTACTATAGAAGATTACTTTCTGACTATTACAAAAAGCCTTGAAAAATTAAGTGTATGTAAGGAGAATAAAACAGAAAAACAGAAAAACAACCAGATATTTAAAGAGGTAATTACTAAATTTTATGATAATTATAATGAAAAATTAATTTCTGAAATGAAACAAAACAATTTTAAAAAAGAATATATAAAAAATATAAAAGAAATTCATAATAGAATTGCAAATGAACTAGTATATAAATATGATAATAGAATAACATTATCAAATAGATTAAGAGAGCTAGATATTAATAAAATATTAAATAACCATTTTAAAACTAGTCATATTGATAATTTAAAAAATAAAAATTTAAGCGTTTACGATTGTTTAGCAAATACAAGAAATTATTATACTCATCTGGGTAGTAATGATAATACTGTGAAAATTGGATTTTTAAGTGAGTATTGTAGATTACTAGATAAAATATTAATAAAAGAGTTTTTAACTTTATTCTGTAATGATATAAAACAAGTATCTAAAATAATTGATAAAGACCAATATTTAAATTTATATAACAATAGAGAATAAGTAGGTTTCACTTTTAGGACTTGCAAGAACTTCTTTGCAGTTCAAGATGATTTAAAAAAGCTAATAAAAAGCACCATTAAAGAATATGTACCCCAAATAGTAGAAATAAATAAAAAAGCATTTGTGATAAAATTCTACTATAAGTAGGTGCTTTTTCTATGGCTAAGAAAGGGCAAGAATTTAATAAGGTAAGTGATGAAATAAAAGAAAATATAGTAAGTGATTGTTTAAAATATTATGAATCTATTAGAACTGTTGGTAAAAAATATGGAACAAGTCATAACGCAGTACAAACAATAAAAGAAAAATATAGAAAATGTAATTGTCAATATAAAAATGTATGAAAAGTGGAATATTACTCTTCAGCATTTTCCGTTTATTTCTAATACGATAAGATTCACCTGTAATATTTACAATATGTTAACGATGTAATAATCTAGCTAATATAGCATTAGTTAAGGTATAGTCTCTTGTATAGGTATGATCTAATCATATCTATTTTTTGTTGAAAGGATGATTAGTAAAAAAACAATATAAGTACATACTATTGAATGTGGAGGTTTAAATGAAACCAAAAAGAATATATTATGAAGCGGATGTCATAAAATACGAACTGGGTAAAATGTTACTAGAAAAATATAAAGATGTACCACGTATAAAAATTGAAAGTCATAATAGAATTAAAGAACTACAGGAAAGGCCAAACACTGACTTTGTAGAGATGAAAAAATACTTAATTATTGGCATAAGAAAGACTCATAAATATGTTCAAAATGAAAAAAGTTCTGATTTTTTAGTACCTTATACATCCTCAGGATGTAGCGCCATGTGCTTGTATTGTTATTTAGTCTGTAATTATAATAAATGTTCTTATTTAAGATTATTTGTTAACACTGAACAAATGCTAGAAAAACTTATAAAAAAATCACAAGAAACAGAAAAAATATGTACTTTCGAAATTGGAAGTAATAGTGATTTAATTCTTGAAAATCAAATTACTGGTAACTTAGATAAAACTATCGAAAGATTCGGGAAAGAAGGAAGGGGTTTTATTACTTTTCCAACAAAATTTAGTATGATAGACAGTATTTTGAATTTAAAGCATAACGGTAAGACGCTCATTAGAATGAGTCTTAATCCCAAAGAAATAATAACAAAGGTGGAATACGGAACATCTAGTTTAGAGAATAGGATAAATGCTATAAATAAGTTATCAGATGCAGGATACAAAGTTGGTGTATTAATTGCGCCAGTAGTACTTATAGATGGTTGGCGTAACATATATTTAAAATTATTAGATCAGTTGAAGAACGGTTTATTTAATGAAGTAAGAAACAATTTGAAAATTGAAATTATATTTATGACGTATAGTTATGTTCATAATGCTATTAACGAGCAAGCGTTTCCCAAAGCATTAAAATTATATAATAAGGAAATTATGACCGGAAGAGGTAAAGGAAAATATTGTTACAAAAAAGAATGTAGAGATGAGGCTGAGAATTTTTTTAAAGAAGAGATAAAGAAGCGATTCGATAGTGCTGTAATTATGTATATTGTTTAAAACATAAATTATTATGATTTAGCAGTTAAAATTAAACATAAAAACTATGCAAGTGCAGTAGGTATGGCGAATAATAAGAATCCTATTCCCATTATAATTCCGTGTCATAGAGTAATTGGTAAAATTGGTAATTTAGTAGGTTATGTTGGAGGGGTAGATAAAAAGAAAAAAATATTAGAAATAGAAAAAAATAGTGATGATAAATAAAATCAACACTATTTATTATAGAATATTATGTTTTTGTTTTGTTAACTTTTTATGAACATTTGTGTCCAATATAGGTTTCCAGTATTATCCCTTGCAACGCCTACACCAATTTTATTATATGTAGAGCTTAATATGTTTGATCTATGTCCTGATGATCTCATCCAAAAATTCATAACTTCTGCAGCAGTTCTTTGTCCTCTTGCGATATTTTCAGCAGCAGCAGTAAATGTAATTCCGTAAGACCTAAGCATATCAAAAGGAGATCCATAAGTAGGCGA